>JAAXIE010000149.1 GCA_012270525.1 Dehalococcoidia bacterium
CCTTCGGGGCACCGGCAGCAAGGACATCGTAGTCGAAGACGTCTTTGTGCCTGAGCATCGAACGCTGCTGTATGCCGATGCCGGTGAGGCCAGGACCCCAGGCCGGGAAGTGCATCCTGACGACCCAAACTACCGCGTCCCCCTTCATAGCATCTTCGCCTACACCCTCGCCTCCCCCATCGTGGGCATGGCCCAAGGGGCCCTCGAAGCATTCCAGGACTACGTGCGCGACTTGGTCTCCACCACCCGCGGGCGCATGGCGGAGTCCGGTGGCATCCAAGCCAGGTACGGCGAGGCAGCAGCCGAACTTCACTCCGCCCGGCTCATCATGCAGACCGACAGCCAGGAGATGGCCGACCGCGCCCGTCGACACGAGACGCCGACCATGAGCGAGCGGGCCGCCTACCGCCTGAAGGAAACCTACGTTGCCAAGCTCGCCGTGCGCTCCGTTGACCGTATCTTCGAGGCCAGCGGGGGTCACGGCCTCTACAACGAGAGCCCCATCCAGCGGTTCCACCGCGACGCCCATGCAGCATCCCACCATGTGGGCCTGGGCTGGGACGTAGCCGTCGAGCAATTTAGCCGGGACAGTTTCGGACTGGAGCAGGTCAACCCCCGCTTCTAGGCCGCTCCTGTCATCCCCGCACGGTCCGGACGCTCACGCCTCCGGCGTCCCCCTCAAGCCCAGATAGCGTCGGGTGGTATCCACACGATGCGGTCGACGTAGATTCCCGGCGTGTGCACCTCATCGGGCGGGATTGCTCCCGGCTCCTCCAAGGGATTCTCGACTTCTACGATGGTGACTGCAGCCGCCATCGCCATGATCGGGTTGAAATTGCGCTGCGACCTGCGGTATTGCAGGTTGCCCTTGGTGTCGGCCCGCCATGCACGGATGAGAGCGTAGTCAGCTGGCAACGGGTATTCCAGGACATACTCGCGCCCGTCGATGACCCGGTGCTCCTTGCCCTGCGCCACCTCGGTGTTCACGCTGGTGGGCGTGTAGAAAGCCCCAATGCCCGCCCCGGCTGCCCGTATCCGCTCCGCCAGCGTGCCTTGGGGCACCAGTTCGCCTTCAATCCGCCCCTCCTCGTAGAGGCGCGCGAAGGGAGTGACCAGGGAAGGATGAGGCTGGGCGGTGAAAGCGCAGACCAGCTTGCGGATCTGCCCAGCCTCAACCAGGGTTCCCACGTCCATGCGACCATCGAGGCCTCCATGATCGTTGGTGATACCGGTGATGTTCCGAACTCCCCTGCGGTACAGGGCAGCCATCAGGTTCTGGGGCGCTCCAACCCCGCCGAATCCGGGAAACATGATGGTGGAGCCGTCCGGTATGTCGGCAACTGCCTCGTCGAAGCCGGTAAGCACCTTCGACTTCAAGTTCAGGCCCTCCGCAGGTTGGTTCTCGCCGGCTGGCCGCTAACCTGGCCGCTGGACAAAGCGAGATGCGTTTTCTACTCTACAACTCGCTGGAACCCTTGGCCATGTCCTGTCCGTCATCGTCAAACCCATGACACCACACACCCTCCCAGACAACCTCCTGCACCAAGCCCTCGAAGAGTGCGGCTACGGTACCGGCATGCTCACGCCCCCACCACGTGGCGGAACCCTTCAGGGGGAGCCAGCCCGCCGGATGCACGAACTCCTAGAAGCCGCAGGACTAGAAGGGGCCACAGGCTCCATACCGTACGGCAACGGCTGCTTCGCCGTCGGCAGGTATGACGATGCGGCCGGGGTCTACCGGTCCCTCTTGGTAAGAGACCCGCATGACCCTGCCGCCAGATTCAATCTTGGCGTCACACTCCTGCGTCTCAAGAGTTTCGACGAAGCCGTGCAACAGTTCGACGCCATCCTGGAACAGGACCCCTCCTGCGCCCAAGCCCACTACCAGCGTGGCAACGCATGGGACGAACTGGACAACCCCGGCTACGCCTTGGCCGACTACGAGGCCTCCATAGGCCTCGATCCCAACTACGTCGCCGCTTGGTACAACCGGGGCGTGGTGCTGGCCAAGTTGGAGCGCCACGACGAATCGGTCCAAGCCTACGACCGCGTGATCGAGTTGCGACCCAACCTGTCCAACGCTCACCTCAACCGGGCCGCGTCCATGGAAGAGTTGGGCTGGCACTGGGAAGCCGTCGAGGGCTACACAGAGGCCCTGGAGGCCGATCCAACCAACTCCAGCGCCTTCTTCAACCGGGCCAAGGTGTACTACGCTCATACCTATTTCTACGAGGCCGCCGAGGACTACTCCAAGGTCATCGAACTGCAGCCCACTGATGCCGAGGCCTACAACAATCGGGGCCTAGCCTATGATGCCCAGGACAATTACCAGGCCGCCCTGGCCGATTTCGACCAAGCCATCATCCTGCGACCCGGTTTCGCCGAGGCCCTGAGCAACAAGGGCGCGACCCTGGAGACCATGGGCCAGCTTGAAGAGGCCCTAGGCGAATACCTCGCAGCGGTGGACGCCTCCCCCGGCTTCGCATCGGCGCACTACAACGCGGCCCGGTGCCTCTCGCGGCTGGCCGATTTGGACCGTGCAACCATCCATCTGGCGCAGGCCATCCGGTTGGCTCCCGGACTGGAAAGCGAAGCAACCCGGGACGAGGAACTCTCCTGGGTCCTGAATCTGCAGCGCCTGAAGGCCCGCGACCGCTAACATGCTCATTCCGGCCGGTCCCAAGTGGTATCATTACCCGTCAATTGCTTTCGGCCCATGAGCATGGTCCGGTCTTGGAGGGTTCTCGCCCAGTGAACGTCGGTATCTTCGTGCTTCTCAGTAGCAACTCCCCCGATGTTGCCGTGCTCGCCAAGCGGGCTGAAGAATTGGGGTTCGACTCGTTCTGGGTACCGGAGCACATAGCCATACCAGCCCAGGTCGAATCACGGCACCCGCGTCGCCATGAAGACCAGGACTACGCCGATGAGACCCCCCACGTCTACTGGCAGATCATGGACCCTTTCGTGGCCTTGGGGCGCGCTTCCGCCGTCACCAG
>JAAXIE010000271.1 GCA_012270525.1 Dehalococcoidia bacterium
CCCAGGCACATCGCTATCGCCGGTCGGTTGAACTGCTCCACCAACTGACCTGCCGTCAGACCCACTATGCCTGGATGGTACCACTCCTCCCCCACCAGGAGAATGGAAGGCATCGTCGCATGCTGGCTCACCCGTTCCCGGGCCGCCTCCAAACTCAGATCGCTCTGCTGCCGCCGCTCCTGGTTCAGTTCCTCTATCCGCTGCGCCACAGCCTCCGCCTCTTGGGCGTCGTTGGCTGTGAGCAGTTCGTAGCTGTAAATCGCACTGTCGAGCCTCCCTGCCGCGTTCAGGCGTGGGGCAATGGCAAAAGAGATACTTTCTATCCCGATACCCCTCGGCTCGATTCCCGCTCGCCTGTAGAGGGCCCTCAGGCCAGCGTGATCCGTGCCCGCCAACGCTCTCAACCCTGCCTTCAACAGGTATCGGTTCTCGTCTACCAGCGGCGACACATCCGCCACGGTGCCGATGGCTGCCAACGCCAGGAGATCAGGATGGCATGGCTGGCCTATCCTTTGGTACAAACCGTGCACCAGCTTGAACGCTAGACCCGCCCCCGATAGCCCCAGAAAGGGGTACGCCCCGTGGGTTCCCGTGGATGCCGCAACCTTGGGGTTGATGACCGCCACTGCCTCGGGTAACCTCGGACGTGGCGTGTGGTGGTCCGTGATGATCGTGTCCATCCCCAGGGCCGTGGCCAACTCGACCTCTTCCACGTCGTTCACCCCACAGTCCACCGTGATCATGAGGCTGCATCCCTGCTCTCGCAGGCTGTGGATGGCACCCGGGTTCGGACCATGCCCTTCCCGCACCCGGTGAGGCAGGTACGGGATCACGTTCACCCCCAACTGCCCCAAGGCAATCGCCAGCAGGGCAGTACCGGTCACCCCGTCGACGTCGAAATCTCCCAGGATCCCCACCGTCTCGCCTTGCGTTACCGCCCGTTGCAGGCGGTCCAGGGCCGCCCCCATCCCGGGCAGAAGCAACGGGTCATGCATCGACTTCGGGCCTGGGTTGAGGAACTCGTCGATGGCTTTCTTCGTGTGAAAGCCCCGGTTATACAGGGCCTGTTGAATGGCCGGCGGTGCGTCCTTGGCCTCCACCGCTCCCGCGGGAGCCTTGGGAAGCACCCTCCATATCCTGGGTTCAGAAAACATCACCACCCCGCCCTTCATCAATTCCTGGCTGTTGCTGCCCGTATCTGGCTGCCCATCCAACCATCAGATACAGAATACCCGTCGAAGGGGTCCGGAAACCGGGGATCACCCGGTCCACTAGGCAGCAGTGAAAATCAGCACCGAGTTGTGCCCGCCGAAACCGAAGGAGTTGCTCATGGCCGAGGTGATGGATAGCTGGCGGGCCACACCGGGAGTGTAGTCCAGGTCGCACTCCTCGTCCGGGTTCTCAAGGTTGATCGTGGGAGGTATCGCCCCGTTGCGCAACGCCATGATGCACACCGCCGCCTCCAGGGCCCCTCCCGCACCCAGCAGGTGACCCGTCATCGACTTTGTCGAACTGATGGGCACCTCGTAAGCCGCCTCCCCCATCGCGCTCTTGATGGCCAGCGTCTCTTGGCGGTCGTTCAAGGGCGTCGATGTCCCGTGCGCATTGAGATAGCCGATCTCCTCCGGTGCCAGCCCCGCCCGTTCCAACGCGATGACCATCGCCTTGGCCGCACTGTGGCCTCCCGGTGCTGGTTCCGTCAGGTGGTAGGCGTCCGACGTAGCGGCGTAGGACGCCAGTTCCGCCAGTGGCGACACCCCCCTCCGCAATGCGTTTGCCTCGCTCTCCAGCACCAACACCGCAGCTCCCTCCCCCATCACGAAGCCGTCCCGTTCCGCGTCGAAGGGCCGGCTTGCCCCCTTTGGCTGGTCGTTCCGGCGGGACAGGGCGCGAAGCGAGTTGAATCCGGCCACCGCGATGGGGCAAATGGGCGCCTCGCTGCCCCCGGCCAGCACAACGTCCGCCTCATCCCGGCGTATCATCTGCCAGCCCTGCCCGATGGCATCGGCTCCGCTTGAGCACGACGACACCGAACAGAAATTGGGCCCCATCGCCCCCGTTGCCATCGACACTTGGGCCGGGGCCATGTCACCCAACATCATCGGTATCAGGAAGGGCGACACCCGCCGCGGACCCTTCTCCGCCAGCACGTCATACTGCTGCGACAGGGTGATGATGCCCCCGATCCCGCTCCCCACGATCGCCGCCACCCTGAAAGGGTCCACCCTCTCCGGCTCCAGGTTCGCCTGCTGGCAGGCCTCCAGCGACGCGACCACCGCAAACTGCGCGAACCGGTCCATGCGCCGCGCCTGTTTCCTGTCGGGTATGAGATCGGGATCGAACCCCTTCACCTCGGCCGCAAAGTGAGTATCGAACCCCTCTGCATCAAAGGCGGCGATGTTGTCGACTCCCGATGTGCCGCAGAGCAGGGCATCCCATGTGGTCCGGGTATCAAGCCCGAGAGGACTCACCACCCCGATCCCCGTGACGAAGACCCGGCCGCCCCCGTAGGCGGGCTGCTGCGTCATCGCCTACTCGTCCGCCAGGGCTGGCATCGTGGGAGAGGGGGCTAGCGACCTGAGGGCTTCGCACATCGCGTTCATGCGCACAGAGACCGCCGTGGATATGGCCCGCGACGACTGGGTCAGGTCATTGAGCGTCTCCGCCATGTAGCCGACCTGTTCCGCGATCGTCTGCTGGAGCTCGGCCATCGCCTGGTCGGAAACGCTGCTCAGGGCCCCGCCCACGTCATTCACCCGCATCGCTATGGCGTCTCCGATCTCCTTGCGTGTCGACTCGGAGAGGCGGTTCAGGGCTTCCTTCACCTCGGCGATCCGCGCCGAGATGCTTGGCACCATCTCCCGCTGCTTGTCGGTGAACCCCTGGTAGTTCTGCATCATGCTGAATATCCGCGCATAGAACCGGTCCACCGGGTTCAGCTTCGCATAGTACCGCTGGAACAGTTCATGCGACTCCTGCATCGTCCAGCGTTCGTCAACGTGCACGAACTGCTCGCCGGTGTACAGGTGATAGGGCCGCACCGCCCCTTCTTCCAGAACGTTGCCACTGGCATCCAGCGGGGTCAGGTCCGTCCAGTTCGAGGTTGCTGGCAGAGGTGTCAGTAGGTTGGCCGTCTGGTAACGGCTGATTTGCGTCACCCACTCCGCCATGTCCATGATGCTCTCTTCGGTATCGAAGGGAAGACCGATGATCGTCATGGCCACCACGCTGAACCCTAGGGAGTTCAGGGTCTCCAGATCGTTGAACATCTGCCCCGGCTCTTGCCGCTTCCGCACCGCCTCCAGGTTGGCCACGTTGTCCGACTCGACCCCTAGGTACAGCATCCCCATTCCGATTTCCCGCAGCGCATTGGCCAGCTCAAGGTCCTGGCCCACCTCCGCACGGGCCTGGCACACCAGCGCCATGTCGTCGGAGTGCCCCTTCCATGCCTTGATCCGCTCCAGCCGCTCGTTGCGGTACTTGGTGGCCCGCAACGGAGGCGGGTGCAGGTCGTCCGATACGAACACAGCAAACCGGCCGTTACGGGAGTGAATCAGACCATCCGCCGCCAACTCCTGCAGTTGCTGCAGGCGCTTGATTTCCGTGCCCCTGTCCACCATGCGATACCCCAGGAACTGCTGGATTACCTGGCA
>JAAXIE010000009.1 GCA_012270525.1 Dehalococcoidia bacterium
CTGCAGGTGCATCGTGTACACCAGCCCCGACGCGTCCACCGACCAGTCCCGTATCAAGCGGGGTATGACCTGCCCGTCTGCCGCCGTGGCGAAGGCAGTCTCATGCGTGGTGTGCAGGTCCGACCGCTGGTTGAGGAACGCCTGTTGCCGCAGCGAAAAAATCGGCGTTCCCGTATCTGGGAAGGCCACGTCCAGCGTGCCCTGGGGTTGCATCGCTGCCACCGGAGTTGGCTCCACCGTGGGAGCCGGCGTGGCCTCGGGAGTCGCGGCTGCCGGTGCTACAGTGGCCACCGCGGTTGGCGTTGCCGCAGCAGGGGCCTGTGTCGCTGCCGTGGGTGTTGCTGTGGCCGCCGGTGGCTGGGTGGCTTCCGGGGCCGGCGTGCCGGTGGGTTGCACCGTCCCCTCTTCGGCGCAGGAAACAATCAGGATGATGAGAACCAGAAGACAGACCGTGAGCACACTCTTGGGAAGACGCAAACGCAACATTGCAGACCTCCTGACTCTTCTGCCTCTACTCCTTGGATCCCTCCTGGTTGAACTCCTCTAGCTCCTCCTGCGGACCTCTCCCGCTGGTACCCCGTCCCGTCGGCCCCGTTCCCGACGTGAAATAGCCCCGCCCCCAAGTCCCCATACCCAGCCCGTCATTCCCGCGACGGCGGGAGCCCACGTCCCCAAGGGGCAACCGACCAGGGCAGATTCCAGCTTGCTGCCATGTGAGAATGACGGGATGCTATACATGGTTCAACTATATGTCAATCATTTCAGTGATTCGTTGCAGAAGCGATCTCTAATGGATGCTTTCTTGAAAACCGTTCGGTACATCCGACCCGTTCACCCTGCATCGACTAGTCTTCCTCCTGCCGCCCAACCGCCGCCTGTTTCTGGCTGTATAATGAAATGACTCCACGCCGCAAGGTCTTTTCTGATGTTGCGTGATTAGCGACCTCAACACGCGAGCGACCCGCAAATGGTGGGTCTTCGGTGCTATTGCCGTCGGCAGCTTCCTCTCCGTCATCGACTACGGAAGCGTCCTCGTTGCCCTTCCCGCCATCGAGACCTACTTCGATTCCGACCTCCCCACCGTCCAGTGGATTGTCATCGGCCACACCCTCGTCATCAGCATCCTGCTGCTACCCATGGGACGCCTCGGCGACATGGTCGGACGCAAGCGGGTCTACGTCGGCGGGTTCGTCATCTTCGTGGCCGCA
This sequence comes from Dehalococcoidia bacterium, assembly GCA_012270525.1. The sequence goes on from JAAXIE010000009.1 coordinate 1,209, forward strand.
TCGGCCTTGGCCGGCTTCTCAATCGACCTGATGATGCTCATCGGGGCCAAGGTGGTCCACGGCGTCGGCTCCGCCATGATCCAGGGCACCGCCATGGCCACCATGATCTCAGCTTTCCCCGATTCCGAGCGTGGCAAGGCCATGGGCAGCCATCTCAGCGTCGTGGGCACCGGCGTGGTGGCCGGAACCGCCATCGGTGGCTTCCTCGTCAGCGAGTGGGGTTGGCAGGCCGTCTTCCTGCTGAACGTCCCCGTCGGCATAATCACTATTGCCGTTTCCTGGAAGGTCCTACCCGAAGACACCCCCCAGCGTAACAACCCCACGGCTCGCGGCAGCTTCGATTGGCTTGGAGCCATACTCTCCGGGGCAGCCCTGCTGGTCCTGCTCCTCCTGCTTGGCCAGGGCGATCGCATCGGCTGGTCTTCCCCCCTGATGCTGGCTGGCGCCATGGTCACCGTACTGCTAGTCGTGGCCTTCATCTGGTGGGAACTACGCACGCCATCGCCCCTGCTGGAGTTGAGGCTCTTCCGGCGCAAGCTGGTGGCCATGGGCGCCCTCGCTGGCTGGACCACCTTCCTCGCCAGCTCTTCCTCGCGCTTCCTGTTGGCCTTCTATATGCAGCAGGTCCTCGGATACACCCCACGGGAGATCGGCCTCTTCATGGTCCCGTCCGCCCTCTGCATGGCCGCCCTGGGTCCGGTCGCAGGGCGCCTCTCCGACCGGTTCGGCTGGCAGAAGCTCACCGCCGGGGGCCTGGCTGTCGGTGCTTTCGGCTGGTTCATGATGGCCGAAGGCCTCGATCCCGGAGGCTCCCGTCTGGGCTTGAGTCCCCTGATGCTGGTCATCGTCGCCCTCACCATCGAGAGCATGGGGGTTGGCATCTTCTACACCCCCAACAACAGCTCCATACTCGGCGCAGTGGAACGGGGTCGTTACGGTGTGGTCTCCGCCCTCACCCAGCTCATACGCAACACCGCCAACGTCACCAGCGTTGCCCTCTTCACCGCCGTGGTGGTTGTCACCATGGGTTCGATGGGCGTGGAACCCAGCCTGTCTGCAGTGTCACCGGAGGTATCCGGGGCCTTCCTCGAAGGCTTGCGGCGAGCCTTCTTCATCATGGCCGTCCTGCTGGTCTTCGGCGTCGTCGTCTGCGTTGTTCGCGGGGAACGGACCAAGATCGCCCCTCCCGTTCAGACCCCAGTCTCCGCCACCGGCCCCACCCCCCGCTGACTCCTCCTCCCTCGCCATCCCCCCAATGGGCTGGGTGACCTCACCCCCCTTTGTGACTGCTGCCGCTATCGTTCACGAAAGCCACCGGCACGCTGGAAACCTCGGCGGCAACGCGGTCGGAGATGTTCAGCGCGGCCAGCTTCTTGTCGGCGACCTCCTCGAGAGCAGCAAGATCTGGGTCAGAGGCCGTGATTGCCAACACCACATTGCTTGTTATCGTATCAGTGGCTGGGTCGAACGAACTGGAAACCTCGATCACGGCGGACTCCTTGTGAAGTGCATAGTGGACTGCTGCCACCGCCACGCTTATCTCCGATT
>JAAXIE010000220.1 GCA_012270525.1 Dehalococcoidia bacterium
CGGCGGTGGCCGGTGGCACGTTCGTAGGCGTAGGCGAGCTTGACCATGGTGGCGTCGGTGTAGGGGCGGCCTAGGAAGGTTATGCCAACGGGCAGGCCATCGGAGGTGAAACCCGCTGGCACGGAGATGGACGGCACGTAGACCAGGAAGGTATTGAGGTGGGTGGTGCCCCGCATGTCGTAGTGAGGGGGACCGAGACCCTCGCTGATAAGGGTCGGCTGGTGCTCCACGGTCTTGTGGACAATTGCATCCACTCTGGCGTCGGCCATCAACTTCATGACCCTGATCATCAAGTCGTCCCGTGCTTGCATGTGTTCGAGGTAGCTCGACTCCGAGTAGGGACGCATCCCTGATTGCCCCTGGGGGTGGACCCTGGCGTAATCGGGGGTGCGGAGCATCGCTTCCATGGACTCGTAGGGGCGGTTGGCACTGCGGCCGAAATAGACCTCGAAGGCTTCAGAGGCCAAGCCGTCGGTGGTGCGCTTGGCGAGCAACTCGTTCAGATTGGGCAACTCCGGCAACTCAACGAGGTCCGCACCTGCTTCCTGGAGGTCGACGATGGCGCGGCTATATACCTCGGACACCAACCGGAAGTCGGAGGTATCGGGTTCGGCTTGGAAGCCCATGGACTGGGTCATGACACCGATGCGCACACCCCGCAAACCTGAGGGGTCCAGCGATTGGGCGAAGCTTGCAGGGGCATGACCCGCTCCCAAGGCGGTGATTGGGTCTTCGGGATCGTAGCCCACGATGACGTCGAGGACGGTAGCGAGATCCTGCACTGATCTGGTGAGAGGGCCCAGGGAGCCGTTCAACTGGGGCCAGCCAGCCCATACCCCGCCACGACTCACCAGGCCAGCGGTAGGGCGCATGCCCACGATACCGTTCCATGCAGCGGGGCGGCGTATGGAGGCGAACCCTTCCTGGCCAATAGCGACGGTGCCGAAGTTGCATGAAATGCTGGCCCCCGACCCGCCGGAGGACCCGCCCACGGTGCGGGTGGGATCGTAGGGGTTTCGGGTGGAGCCGAACAGGGAGCCATGGGTGTCGCCACGACCCATCTCGCCCAGGGTGGCCTTGCCAACGATGACTGCCCCGGCGTCGCGCAACTGCTCAGTGACGAAGGAATCCCGGTCGGGGTAGTAGTCCTTGAGCACCACGGAACCAAGGGTTGTGGGCATGCCTTTGGCGTCCATCTGGTCTTTGAGGACCACCGGTATGCCATGAAGGGGACCGGTGAGGCCTCCTCGAGCAAAGGCCGCGTCGGCATGCTGGGCTTCTTCAAGAGCGTTGGGGTTGACGGTGATGATGGAGTTTATCTGAGGGCCGTTGTGGTCATAGGCCTCAATCCGATCGAGGTACAGTTGAGTGAGTTGGCGGGCGGTAAGGGTGCCCGCAGCATAGGCCGCATGTATGTCGGAGATGCTGGCTTCCAGCAGGTGGAACTCTTGGGCCATGATGCCTCCCTATAATGACGTAGCGGGCTTGAGCCGCTAGAGAGTCTGCGCCTTATCACAGGCTGCTCAGCAGGAAACCAGACCCTCACAGATTGTAGAGTTTCTTGGGATTGTGGTGGAGGATGCGTTCCCTGGAGTCCTCGGAGATGTCCTGGTTCTGGCGGAAGATGGTGATGGCGTCGACCTCGCTGGAGGGGTCGAAGTGCCCGTAATCGGTGCCGATGACCAGGCTGTGCTCTCCGGCGTATCGCAGCACGTAGGGCAGGTCTTCGTCGGTCTGACAGGTGACGTAGATTCCGTACTCGCGGAAGACGTCCTTGGGGAATTCGCGGCCTTCGCCAGCGAAACGCCGGGATGCCTCGCGGTATATCCACGGCACCCACTCGCAGGAGGCCTCGATGAAGGCCCAGCGCAGGTCGGGGAAATCCTGGTGGAGACGGCTAAGCAGAAGGGTATGGCAGGCGACCACAGTGGGTCCACGGAACATGGCGAAGGAGCGGGCGGTGAGTCCTTCGGGGAAGCTGCGGTGCAATTCGCAGTTGGCCGGATTGCCGTTGGCGATGTGGATGGCGATGGCCATGTCGAGCTTGGTGGCCTCTTCGTAGATCGGGTAGAAGTAGGGGTCGGTGATAGAGAGGCTGCCTTCGATGGGACGCATGCACACGGCCACGGCTCCGTTGTCTTTGGCGAACCGCATCTGGTCGATGGCATCCTTGAGGGAGGTTGTGGGGACCAAGCAGGACCAGCGGAGGCGTCCGTGTCCCTGTTTCCAGATGTGGGCCAGCCAGCGGTTCCAGCTCCCGCACAGGGCGACGTCGACTGCGGGCTTGGTAGTCACCTGCTCGATCCACAAGGTATTGTGGAGCACCTGTATATCTATGCCCAGTTCGTCCATGTGCTTCAGGCGCAGGTCGACGTCGTCCATTTCCCGGGCTGCTTGGGGGGTAGCCACGTTGCGGCCTGCGAGTTCGGAGAACTGCTGCAACTGGTAGTCGCTCAGGTTGGGAAGACGGAGGCCCGCTATCTTGTCGTCGATGACCCAGTAGCGCATGGTGTCGTCATTTGGCGTAGAGAACATGCGAGGGCGGTATTTTTCTTCGGAGGGTTCCAAGAAGTCCCAGGTACGCTCGCTCTCAACGACATGAGCGTCGGAGTCGATGGTCTGGAGTCGTGTGGTTGTCGCCATGCGTCCTCCTCTCATATGGGGCCCGTCATGTGGGCCCGTGATGCACGCGAGGCCCCCGGGGCTGGGCTTCCGTCGCAAGAGGATATTAGCACACGTTGGGAGGGTGGCTGGGCCAGATAAGGGCTTCCGACAGCCCCTTATCTGGCCCAGCCACCCTCCC
>JAAXIE010000022.1 GCA_012270525.1 Dehalococcoidia bacterium
GTACTGATCTCTATGCCGGGAATCAGCCGGATGTCAGGGAACGCCTTGGCAGCCTCGTAGGCTTCTTCCAAGCCATCGGTGATGTCGTGATCGGTGATGGCCACGGTCTCCAAGCCCCGGTCTGCCACCAACTGTATGAGCTGGCTCGGCGTCAGCCTCCCGTCGGAGACCGTTGTATGCAGGTGCAGGTCTACAGTTGCCACTTATTCCACCATCCTGTCTACTCGCTCGACACTGTTTGCCTTGCCCGATGCGTTGTCCACGTCGACCAGTACGGCATTCATTATGACCGGGCCGCCAGGCACATTGCCCCGCTGCGGTATCTGAGTCAAGAATTTCTCAATGACGGTTTCGACGGTGCTGCCAATTATGGAATTGTAAGGTCCGGTCATGCCGAGGTCGGTAACAAATCCAGTGCCGTTGGGAAGAACCCGTGTATCTGCTGTGGGGACATGGGTGTGGGTGCCCACCACCGCGCTCACCCGACCATCCAGATACCAGCCCATGGCCTGCTTCTCCGATGTGGCCTCGGCGTGCATGTCCACCAAAATTATCCGAGGCGGAGAGGCCATGCGGTCCGCCTCTTCCAGAATTGCATCGGCGGTGCGGAAGGGGCAGTCTAGATTGGCCAGGAACACCCGGCCCATCAGGTTCATCACCATCACGTCGCCAATGATCATATAGCCCCGGCCGGGGGCAGTCGGTGGGTAGTTGGCGGGCCGGATGATAGGCAGGCCCTCGTCCAGTTGCGGGATGATCTCTCTCTTGTCCCAGACGTGGTTGCCCGTCGTGAGGAGGTCGACACCCGCAGACAGCATCTCTTGAGTCGTCTCAGGGGTGATGCCGAATCCGCCAGCACTGTTTTCCCCGTTGGCGATCACCATGTCCAAGTCGAACTCTCGCCTGATACCCGGCAACAGCTTCTTCAGTGCCACCCTGCCAGGCTTGCCGATCACGTCGCCGATCATCAGGATGCGCAGGTTATCACCATCCTTTCCTTGACCACGGTCATTGCCAGGGCCCAACGTTTGGCTTCTCCAGTGGGCCGATGGACCACTATGTCTTATCTATTCAACCTTACTGCCAAGCTGGCAGCGTCGCAAGCGGTTTTCGCAGCAATTCCGTTATTGCGCCATCTCAAAAAGAACAGGGGCGGGTTTCGCGCCCGCCCCTGTTTGGCGTTGCCATTTTCAGCAGCCGTGCTACCTGGCGTATTCCACCGACCTGCTCTCACGAATGACGTTCACCTTGATCTGCCCTGGGAAGATCAGGTCCTCTTCGATCTTCCGCACGATGTCTCGTGCCAAGGCAGTGCAGGCTACGTCGTCCACCGCGTCGGGTTTGACCATGATGCGGACCTCGCGCCCAGCCTGTATGGCAAAGGCCTTTTCCACGCCATCGAAGCTGGTGGCGACTGATTCCAGTTCAGCCAGTCTCTTGGCGTAATGTTCCACGGTCTCACGGCGCGCACCAGGTCGGGCCGCGCTGATAGCGTCGGCCGACGCGACCAGAAAAGCCTCCACGGAACCACGCTCTTCGTCGTGGTGTTCCATGATGGCCCGGTGCACTTCTGGATGTATGCCGAATTTCTTGGCGATGTCGGCCCCGATCTCGGCGTGTGGACCTTCCACCTCATGGGTCAGTGCCTTGCCGATGTCGTGAAGCAGGCCGCCAGCCTTCGCCACTTCAATGTTGGCTCCGATTTCGGCAGCAAGCATGCCAGCGATCAGGGATACCTCCACCGAGTGGCGGAGCACGTTCTCTCCGTAGCTGTAGCGGTATCGCAACCGGCCCAACAGCTTCACCAGATCCGGGTTCAGACCGCGGACACCGGCGTCGAATACGGCTTGCTCACCTTCGGACTTGATGGTCTCGTCCATCTCCTCCTGGACTCGCTCAACCACGTCCTCGATGCGGGCAGGGTGAATGCGGCCGTCCTGAATGAGCTTTTCCAGTGCTAGCCGGGCGGTTTCCCGGCGAATGGGGTCGAAGCAGGAGATGGTCACCACGCCCGGGGTGTCGTCTATGATGACGTCCACACCCGTGAGGGCTTCCAAGGCCCGGATATTGCGACCCTCTCTGCCTATGAGCCTGCCCTTCATCTCGTCGTTTGGCAGGCTGACCTGGGATGTGGTGTGCTCTGAGACCACGTCTGTGGCCAAGCGATGTATTGCTAGTGTGACAACCTTGCGAGCCTTCTGGTCGACGTTCTCGATCATTTGGCGTTCGACTTCCCGGTACCGGAGGGCCAGTTCGTACTGCGTTGCGTCTTCTGCCTTCCTGAGTACGATTTCTCTGGCCTCGGACGAGGTAATCCCCGCCAGGGAATGAAGCTGGGTAAGCTGCTGCTCCTTTAGTTTCTCGACCTCCTCCTTGGCAGCATCTATCTCCCTGGAACGATCGGTGAGCGATTGCTCTTCCCGCTCCAGAGACTGCATCTTGCGTTCCAGACTCTCTTCCCTCTGGGTAAAGCGCCTCTCTTGTTTCTGCAGCTCTTGTCGCCTCTCTCGAAGCTCGGACTCTGCCGATTCACGTAGCCTCTGGTTCTCTTCGCGAGCTTCGAGGACCAAACTGCGCTTCTGCTCCTCTCCTTCAGCTTTCAGCTGTTCTGCCAGTGCCTTGGCGTCCTTTACCCGACCATAGCCCGCCCGGTCGGCAAGGAAGCTAAAGATACCCATCTAGCTTTTTCTCCTTCCCGCCAGCGTAGAATCTGGGGCACCGCCCCAAAGAGCAATCATACTTAGGGCCTGTAGGGGTGTCAAGGAAGGTTGGCCGCGATAAAGACACGATAGGAGTCCCATCTACCGTTCTCTGTTCGCCCCAAAGGGGCGCGTCTTCCGCCATCCAGCCCTCATTCAGACCCAGCCACCGCAACTATTCGGTACGCGTGAGCTATCCTACCCGTCCTCCGATCGGAGGGCGGGTTGCGCCAGCAGTGACGAACTGCCCTGCTCCGGGCTGCTGCTCCACCTTGCCGTCCCTCAGCAGGACCCTCCCCCGCTGCAGCGTCATCCATGGCCAGCCCTTGACCTCCCAACCCTCGAAGAGGGTGTACCCGGAATTGCCGTGGTGGTTCTTGGCGCTTATGGCCCCTTGCTGGTTGGGATCCATGATGAGCAGGTCGGCATCGGCTCCCACCCGAATGACCCCCTTCCGAGGGTAAAGGCCGAAGATGCGGGCAGGGTTCTCCGCTAGGACGCGGGCCATCCACCAGATGGGCAGCCCCTGGTCCACCACGCCTTGGCTGTACATCAACGGGACTATTGTCTCCACTCCAGGGGAACCGAAGGGGACTACCCGCCCATCCGGCTG
>JAAXIE010000303.1 GCA_012270525.1 Dehalococcoidia bacterium
GTCCACGATATCCTGAGCCAGGCGGTCCTGACGGGCGGCAGCGCCGAACACCTGGACAGCGTCGATGGCCTCGACCGGTGACACCTCAGCAGCCAGCAGGGAAGCTTCCCCTCTGGAGACGCGGTCACGTGCCTGGCGAGCGATGCCTGTGCCCGAAGCGACGGCTTCCAAGCACCCCCGACTGCCACAGCCACATTCGGGACCGTTGCTTTCCACACGTGTGTGGCCAATCTCCCCGGCAAAGCCCCACGCACCTTGGAACAGGCGTCCATCCAACACCATGCCTCCCCCGATACCAGTGCTCAGGGTGATGTAAACGAGGGTACGGCAACCGCGACCCGCACCGTAGTGGTGTTCCCCCAAGGCAGCGAGGGTCGCATCATTCCCGACCAGCACAGGGGCTCCCATCGACTCTCCCCAACGCTGGACCAGCGAGACTCCATCCATCTCCATCAGGTTTGGCGGAGCGAACATGACGCCTGTATGGGGATCCAGGGGCCCAGCCATGGCTAGGGAGATGCCCCGGACCCGGCCCGATGCGGCGTCGATGGCTCGTCGCACCGACAGCCCAATCTGCTCGACCAAGGCTTCCGTACCCTGCCCCTTCAGAGTGGCTTCCCGGTCACGCCACAACACCTCGCCAGCCTCGTTGACTAAGGCGGTACGGGTCCATGTGCCCCCAACATCCCCAGCGACCGCCACTTCCGCACCTTTGGAGGACATCAAGACTCCAGAAGCTGGTCCAACTGCTGGCGTATCATGTCCGGCGAGGTAGGACCGACGAATTTCCGCACGATGTTGCCCTCTCTGTCGATGAAGAACTTCTCCGGAGTAGCCACCACACCGTAGTCGATGGCCACAGTGCCCTTCCGGTCCAGGGCATTGGCGTACTGGACGCCGAACTCATCGATATAGCTCCTAAGGTCGTCGGGGTAGTCCCAGATGGCCACGCCCACGAACTCAACACCGCGGGGCTGGTACTCCTCGTACAACTCCACCAAGTGCGAGGCTTCCTGACGGCAACTTGGACACCATGAGGCCCAGAAATCGACCATCACCACCTTGCCTCTGTGGTCGGAGAGCAGCACGGTTTGCCCGTCAAGGTCCTGGAGTGCAAAGTCGGGGGCTTCCCGGCCTTCAAGGTCCAAACTGGAAAAGCCCAGGTTACTGCCCCCCCTGGGGCCGGTTTCGGGTGCGGTGATGGCCCAACCTAACAGGCCGAGCAACATGGCAGCTGGAACAAGAGCGGCGACGATCAGCAAACGGCGCGACCGCCACCATGGTGAAGCCTTAGTCGCTGTGGTCGAGTGGAGACCACCGGAGTCCTTCACCGGAGAATCGCTCACGCGCGACCCTCCAATGCCCAAGCCTGGAGCAAGCGAGACCTCAACACTTCCCGTCTTTCTCGGTAATCGTCCGGGTCCATTTCGCCCCGGTCCATGGCATCGTCCAACTCCGCTAACTGTCGCAGGCATTCTTCCGATTGCTGACCGGAGTTGCCTGGGGCCGAAGCTGTCGCTGGCACAGAAGCTGCCGATGGAACGGCCCGCCTGAGACTGTACAACAGGGCACCCACCAGGGCCAACCCAAGAAGCGATACAAGGAACAGGTGCGGTGCACTCCCTTCCAGCAGAATATCAAGCAAACGGTCGTGCCAAGGCAGACTGGGCAAACCTGAAAACTCCATCCTTATCTTTTCCGCCGCTTCCAAGGGACCAGCACGCCATGCTTGGAACAGGTCGTCGCCTAGCAGCACCCTGTCCTCGCCAAGGTTGAGGGTCTCGCTCTGCACTTCACCCAGCTCATCCGGCACCAGCAGGTGAAAGTCTTCGGTGGTCAAGTGAGCAGTGCGGTCGAAGACCAGGGAGTCCGTCTCGTAGGGGACCACATAGGAGAATCCTACCAGGTGGTCGCCGGGTGGCACTGCGGCGGTGACGGCGAAACCGGGACCCACATCGATGATGTCTCCGCCCGTCAGGTCCGATTCCAAGCGGAGGTTGATAGCCCCCGGTGGCAGGCTGAAACGCATGAAGTTCATCTGGCCCATCGCTGAGCCGGTCAGGTCGGGAGTGAAGGTCCGGTCGCTGGTATTGACCAGACTCACCACCTCGGAACCGGTCAGCGTCCCCACTGCTTCGGGTTGGGGACGTAGGACCAAAGCCGCCGAGTTTACCTCCAACACGGAGAGATCGCTTGTGCTCTCGTACACGGTTATGTCGACACCTTGCTCCAGCCCGGCGAAGTCCAAGGGTCTCCCATATATCGCGTTCTCATAGGATAGGGACAGGACGTAGCTGGTGACGCCTTCCACATCGGGCACTTCCACACGGAAGCGGCCTGACTCGTCGGTCACGACGGTGCTGGTCTCCACATTAGCGTTTGATTGTACGACATGCAGAGTGACCTCCACTCCGGCTGGCACGGGGCCATCGGCCGTCCCATTGACCAGCCGGCCCTCTATCGCCACCGGTGCTTGGGCGAGGGTCACAGCCGGGAATAGCGTCAGCAGGAACAGGCACAGGGCCAAGGTCATCAGAAGCAGCAAACAGGAACGCATCCTACGACGCCTCTCACTGACGATCCGAGTGCCAGCCACTATCGGGGCGCTCAATGTCCCCACTAGCCTCGGGCAAATATCCGCTGCCATGACGCGGATTGGTGCTTCTCCCGTGTTGCTGGGCTATCCTCCATCGGCCCAGCTCCCGGCTGATCACCTCCTCGACCTCGGCTTCGGCAGTCTGCAATAATTCCTGGTCCCGAAACGTGGCCGCAGCAGCCAGCCGGTAGCCCCGAAAGCGTTCCTCGTATTCCGCATCGTCGATATGACCCAGCCCGCGCTCCAGTTCCAGGGTCTCCAGGTCGGCATAGATGGCCCTCCGTCTTTCAACCAAGTCCTGTGAAGAGGGAGAGGAAGCCGTGCGGGCACGCGATTCACGGACCTTGAGGAAGGGATAAAGGGCCACCCCTATGCAGAAGACCACCAGGAGGAGTCCTGCCAAGACAGCCATGACTCGCCTGCCGTCTCAGTCAGACCCGGCCAGCGACGGCAGGGAGCGGGCGGCAGGGAATGGGGCTGTGCTGGTGGAAGGGGCCCGTTGGGGCCACAATGCTATGATCGTGCCCAACACCATTACCGGGCCGGCTACCCATATCCACCATATCATGGGATTTACGAATATGCGAAATCCCGCGCTGCCGTCCTGCTGCAGGCTGCTGGGCACCACATACAGGTCCTCCACGGGCGTCGATCTTA
>JAAXIE010000331.1 GCA_012270525.1 Dehalococcoidia bacterium
CTGCTACGGGCTGGCCGACATAGAAAGCCTGCTCGTAAGCCAGCACAGGATGCTCCGGAGGTCGGATTTCGTCTACGGCCCAGCCCCGTGTCATGGAGCGGGTGGGGATATTCCCCAGGGTCTCGGCCACATCGGCCCCGGTGAAAACAGCGACCACGTCGGGATGGGACAGGGCAGCTGATGGGTCGACGCTGACGATGGACGCATGGGCATGGGGGCTGCGTATCACCTCGGCGTACAACTGGCCCGGCAGGGTTATGTCGTCCACGAAGGCCCCTTGACCCCTGAGGAGGCGCGGGTCCTCGAAGCGTTTCAGAGAGCGTCCAAAGTAGGCCACGAGATACCTCCCGGGATGGGATCCTGTTCTGGTAAGGAGCATGTTAGCACAGTGGGCGGTGGCTCCGTTGGACTCCGGTCGACCGTTGGGCGAGTGGGTGGCTGATATAATGCGGCCTCACACCACGAGGGGGAGGACAGCATGGAGAACATAGGGCGAAGGATGACGGAGATCGCCCAGGCTGCAGTCGCCTCGGTGCCAGCACAGGAGGTCTACGAGAGGCGCAACGCTGGGGAGTCGATCGTAGTGCTGGACGTGCGGGAACCCGACGAGTGGGCGCAGGGCCATATCGAGGGGGCGACGTTGTTGGCCCGTGGTCGGCTCGAAGGGCGGGTGGAGGACGTGATACCGGACAAGAACGCTTGCATCATAGCCCATTGAGGAGGCACGGCCAGATCTGCCCTGGCAGGGCAGACGCTGAAGGCAATGGGCTACACCAACGTCTCCTACATGAACCCGGGCTTCACAGGCTGGAAGGAGGCCAATCTTCCCTTTGTGGTACCCGGTGCCGGATAGGCCATAACGGGTGCCCTTCGACATGGAGTAAGTATGGCAACCAGAGCACCTTTCCTCAACAAGAGCTATGCTGCCTACCATCACCGGGAGGTACCACAGGAGGACGAGCTACTGACTCACGTAGGGCCGGGGACGCCTTGCGGGGAGTATTTGAGGCGCTTCTGGAACCCGGTGGTGTTCGAGGAGGAGCTTGGGGATCTTCCGGTGCGGATACGGGTGATGGGCGAGGACTTGGTGGCGTTCAAGGACCACCAGGGTCAGGTGGGGGTGCTGCAGTTGCACTGCTGCCATCGCGGGACTTCCCTTGAGTTCGGGCTGGTGTCGGAGCGAGGCATACGATGCTGTTACCATGGCTGGCTCTTCAACACCGACGGCAGGATATTGGAGACGCCGGGGGAGCCCATCAGCAGTACCCTGAGGGACCGCCTCTATCAGGGGGCTTATCCGACCCACGTGTATCACGGCATCGTGTTCGCTTACATGGGGCCGCCGGACAAAAAGCCTCCCTTCCCCGTATTCGATACGTACGTCATGCCTGGGTATCGGGCCAGAGTTGGCGTGCGGCACGAGGTGCCAGCGAACTGGCTGCAGATCAAAGAGAACTGCATGGACCCAGCCCACCTCGATTTCCTCCACACCATCGACGGCAGCCAGGGGTTCACTGCTGATCTGCGTAACCGGGCAGATTGGGAATACATGGAGACCCCGGTGGGGATGGTATTCGTGGCTTCCAGAAGAGTTGGGGATGCAGTCTGGGTAAGAATGACCGATTTCATAGCCCCCAACATCCACCAATGGTCTTCGACCAGCGACGACGTGGAGCGCCGCAGGCAAGTATCCAGGCCCTACATGACGCAATGGTCGGTCCCGGTAGACGACGCTCGAACCATGAACTTTCGCGTTCGCCATGTAAAGGACGATTATCCAGTCGAGGTCGATGCGGAGCAGGTGATGGAGTTCGGACAGGACGATTCCAGGCCCTACGAAGAGCGCCAGCGAGTCCCTGGAGATTTCGACGCCCAAGTGGGGCAACGGCCTATCGCAATCCATGCATTGGAACACCTGGCAACCACCGACCGAGGTGTGATCATGGTGCGGCGCATCCTGCGAGAGGGCATCTATGCCGTACAACAAGGGCTCGATCCCAAAGGCATCGTGCGAGATTTGGAGGGCCCTATTGCCACATACGGCAACGACACTATAGTCCGAGACATCCCGCCAGCGTCCACGCTTGGGGAGGACCGGCACCTGCAGATGGAAGTAGGGTGCAGAGTGGCGACGGCTTATATCAGCGACCCCAAGGCACTGGCGGACCGGGCTACGTAAGCGTCTTGGACGTGGGGTCTTTGGGATGTGCCGCTTCCATTGGCGCGATGCTGGAAACGGCGGATTAGCGGGGGTGCCAGTCAATCGTGGGCAGTAGGGGGTGAATGATGCTGTTCCTGAACAATGACGATGTGAGGTCAGTTCTGACAATGGAGATGGCCGTAGGGGCCATCCGCCAGGCGTACCAAGAGATCGTCGATGGAGAGGGGGTCTGTCGCCCACGGATGGACATACGCATGCCCACCCGCGATCCCAACAAGGTGTATCGTTGGGCCAGCATGGAAGGGGGTTCGGCGAACACGGGCTACTTTGCCATCAGGTTTCATTCCAACACATTGCACCAAGCCGAATACCAGGGAGTGGAGACCCACGAGATGGTGGCGGTG
>JAAXIE010000307.1 GCA_012270525.1 Dehalococcoidia bacterium
ATGGCAGGCTCCCTGTCGTAGATGTTGAGGAGTATCTGGGCGTTGCGAACGGCATCGCCAGCGAAGAACCGCTCGTAGTGCAACTGGCGCGAACCGAAGGCACTGCAGGACACATCCCAAGCTAGATGGAACAGCTTGGCCCGTTCGATGGCTTCCATGGTGTCGGTGGCCAGGTAGCGGTCCAGATCGGGACGCAACTCGCTGTCGAAATCGGCCCGGCCGGGCAGGGCCATCAGGCTGCTCGAACCGAGCAGGTGGATGATTTCGGCGATGCGGGGGTAGAACATGCGGGCATACATGTTCTCGCCCACGGTCAGGGGGATGCGAGCAGGGCTGAACACGCCCCACTCGTCGTGCTCCGAGTCGAGTTCCCCAGCGCGCAGCAGGGCCTTCTCCACTTCCAGGTACATGGCCAGTTCGCCGAGTCTCTCCTGCACATGAGGTTGGTCACCTGAACCCAGGGTCTCGCTTATCATAGTCGCCAGGCCCAGCAGGAACTCCGACTTGGCGACAATGCGGGTCACCACCTGCTGGAAGCTGTGGACAATCCAGCCCGTGCGGAAGGACATCTGGTTGCACAACTCGATGTCGCCGTAGAGGAACACCCGCTCCCACGGCACGAATACGTCGTCGAAGAACACGACGGCATCCATCTCCTCGAAGCGGGACCCAAGGGGGTGGTCGAAATGGGAACGTCCATAGTCAAAGCTCTCACGACAGATGAACTTCATGCCGGGGGTGTCGCAGGGTATGGAGAACGAAACGGCGTAGCGGTCTGCGTCGTGCATCGTCTGGTGGGAACGGGAAGGGTAGACGGCTATCTCATCGGATATGGGGCCCAAGGTCGCCAGGACCCGCGAGCCACGCACGATGATGCCGGCATCCGTTTCCTTCACCACCCTCAGAGCGACGTCCTCTGCCAGCGTATCGGTGAGGAACTGGGCTGGCCGGCGGCTGCGCTGCGGGTTGACGAGGGTGTGGGTCAGACACAGGTCCTGCTCCCGCATCAACTCATAGTAGCGGACTACGTTATCGCCGAATTCGGGCCGGTTCTGGGCATAGTACTCGGCAGCCCCGGCCATGGCGACGAAGGAGACGTTCAGAAAGTCGGGGGTACGACCCATCATGCCACCGTGATACCGCGCCCACCGCGACATCATGCGTCCCTTGCGCTGGATGTCCTCGACGCTTTCGGGCATCAGAAAGGACATGCCAACGCGGTCGCCGGTGCTGGGCGAGATGTAGGTCATTTCGTCGAAGGTGTCGGGATCATGCTGCATGTCGTACAGGGCCGCGATGGCGAGCATGCCGTTGCGAAAGCCGGGATAGGTCGTCACGTCGGTGATGCGCTCGCCCCCGATGCGTATGTCACGGGGACGTTCCCTGAGGCCCCTGATGTATTCGGCTCCAGTCCGGACCGGCATGTTTGCCCCCTGAATGCTCGATCGGCTATTTGAATACGCGCACCAACCGGTTACGCAGCACGCCCAAACCGGTAATCTCCAGTTCCACCAGATGCCCAGGCTGCAACCAGCGACCGTGCTCCAGCCCGCAGCCAAACCCCACGGTTCCTGAACCCAGGACGTCTCCCGGATAGACTGCTTCCCCCATGGAGATGTGGGCCACCATCTGAGGGAAACTCCAATGGACGGTGGAGTACTGGCCGTCGGACCAGACCTCTCCGTTTACCCGGGCCACCATGCGGGCGTTGTCTGCGTCGAACTCGTCGGGGGTGACCAGCCAGGGACCGAGGGACGTGGCGAAATCCTTGCCCTTGGCCGGACCCAAGCCCACGGACATCTCTTTCATCTGTATGTCGCGAGCGCTCCAGTCGTTCATGATGCAATAGCCGCCGATGTACCGGTCGGCGTGCTCGACGGGTATGTCGCTGCCCTCTTTGCCGATAATGCAAGCCAGTTCCAGCTCGTAGTCCATCTGCTCGCTGAACCGCGGCCAATACACGAACTCGTCATGGCCTACCAGGGTGCGGTGGTTCCCCTTGTAGTAGACGGGCAACTCGTACCAAGCTGGCGGGATATCGAGGTTGTTGCGCTTGCGGGCGTTGCTCAGGTGTACCTCGAAGGCGAGGAAGTCCTTCAGAGAGGTAGCCTCGATGCAGGCCAGGAACCGGAGGGAATCGATAGGCCAGCGGGTAGCTTGGAACTGGGAGAGATCCCGCACCGCATCCGACAGGGTGCCACCGCTCTCGGTGTTGTAGCGCACCAGTTCCACCGCAGTGGAGGCATCCACAGGCAGGCCCAACTGGCGTACCACCTGGTGAGCGTCGAGTACCTCGGAACTGGCCTCATCCACGAGGCCCACGGTTGCGCCTTCGTCCCCAGGCAGCCGGACACGGGCGATCTTCATGTGCATGCCTCCCCCGCAGGTGTCGAAAGCCATGGTAGCAGAGGCGTCTGTTCTGCGTCACCCGCCGGGCGGACGGCGTTTGGGGGCCGTCCGGGAGCGTATCTGCCCCTGTGCTCCCGGTCCCTGTGCTAACATCACCATGTGGAGGGGTTCTTCGTAAGGCGGAACTATTGGATCATCTACTTCCTGGTATACGTCGTAACTGTCGGGGTCCTCTTGGGACTGCACTGGGGAGAACTGTACAAGGCAGGCCCCCTTGACCGCGTGGTGGCGGTGGCTGCTA
>JAAXIE010000008.1 GCA_012270525.1 Dehalococcoidia bacterium
GCTCAGGGCAGGCTCTTCGACAGGCTTTCAAGTAACTGCTCCCCATCATGTTGCGCTGGTGAGCACTGGCCTTCGACAGGCTCAGGCCGAACGTACTTTACCTGCATGGCAGATACTGACCACCCATGCACGGCCCGTGCGCGGGCATGACATTGCTCAGGGCGAACGATCTTACATAGCTCCTCGGCGCTCCTTCGGTAACTTCTACCGGCGTTCTATCGCCGCATGGCGCGACCGCATCTTCGGCCACTCGTCCCCGCGCGCCCAGGGCCAGTCCTCCATTACGTCCTGCAGGTCCATGGGAACGGGGACTCCCTCGCTCCAAACCAGCCCGGCGATGTACAGACCCTGGTAGGGCCCGCCTTTGCTTCCCCGCGTAGAGGGCTTGCCGAAGGGCCTGTAGGCGTGGGTGATGTACCACTTCTCCTCGTCCCTGATGAAGACGGGAGCGTGCCAGTGGCCCATCACGCGCCACGGGCCGAAGTTGAATGGGTCGTCCCCGACGGTGTACTGGAGGCCCTGGTAGTACAAGGCGAACAGGTATATCTTGCCGTCGTGCTGCACGGCCCTCGGAGCCTCGTAACCCCAGGGGCCGCAAACCGGATTGGTGATCCACCTGTCCTCGACCACGGGCCCATGGTCCTTCCAGTCGACCAGGTCGGTCGACGTGGCCAGGTTTATCCCTGTGTCGGTCTGCTTGAGGGGGTCGTCGTAGGGCTCCACCATCTTCTGGTAGATGTAGTACAGGTAGTACGTGCCGTCCTGGTAGATGATGGTCGGGTCCTTGCACTCCATCATCCCCTCTTCCCGCCAGCCGGTGACCTCAGGGTCGGGGATGTACCACGCGGAGCCGTCGCCGGGGAGCTTTGTCCAGGTCCACAGGTCGTCGGATACGGCCATGCCGAAGCGCCGGCTGGCGCCCAGGTATGGCCTTGCGTTGTAAAGCAGGCACCAGCGCCCCTCGTGCTCGATGATACAGCCGTCGCTCACCTCATAGGCATCGCAGTCGCCCGGACCACCGTGTTCGAGCATGGAGCCGTGGTGCGTCCAGGTGAGCAGGTCCTCCGATGTCGCGTGGTGGTTCGAGTTGGGAAAACTGCCGGGGACCATGGGCGCGTAGTACATGTGCCACAGGCCGTCGGGCCCCCTGACGATGATGTGGCCGTTGAGGTAGTGGCCGTCGGGCCGGTAGACCTCCTTGGCCGCACTGGGCTGCGCGAATAGCTGGCTCTTCCTCTCTTCGGTGGTCACGTGAGCCCCCCTATCTGCCAAGGCCGGGCAATTATACACGCGCCGGGATGCCCTGCTGTCGGCTCCATCGAGTACCCCCGGCCCGAGGGCCTGAGAATACTAGACAACGCACATCTACAGCATGTCCTATACTTAGTGGTTGATTGGTACTTAGAGAGGCATCTTCCAACTGCATCAGATTAGTGAGCGACAGGCTGTCCAAAGCAATATATTGGCCCAATCCCACCTTCGCTCCAAGGGAAGGACTGGACCATCCGCGAGGGGGTTGAGATGATCACCATAAGGGCGGAGTTCTCAAATGGGCTGCTCAGACCGCTGGAAGACCTCGACCTTAAGGAAGGAGAGGTTGTGACGGTGTCTATAGAAGATACTCTTCCCGTTTCCGACAAGGATGCTGTCAGAGGAAGCAACGTGGAACTGCGCGGCATGGCTCTCTACAACGAGAAGATACGTAGCAGGGTGGAGGCGACCGAGAAGGGCAAATTCGTGGTCATCGACACTCAGAGCGGGGAGTACGAGATTGACTCCGACGACGCAGCTGCGACGGCTCGGATGAGAGAGCGGCGTCCTGGTGCAATTACATACGCTGTACGAGTCGGGCATCCTGCAGCATATCGGATGGGCATTAGGTTCTCCCTTCGGATTCCATGATCAGAGGTCGCATAAGCCAGACCCTTGACCCTCTGATTGCCATTGAAGTCCGTAGTGCCGCCGGGGTGCTCGAACCCCTGGAGGTTATCCTGGACACAGGGTTCACAGGCCACCTGATGTTACCTCAGGACGTCATTCAGCGGATCGGGTTGGAATATGGCGGGCGACGCTCAGTAATTCTGGCCAGCGGCGAGGTTATTGGGATCAACGCCTACACTGCAATAGTATCCTGGGACGGACGGCACCGCGATGTGATAGTTCTTGAATCTACCAGTGAGTCCCTACTTGGAATGTCGTTACTCCAGGGTAGCAGGGTTACTTTGGACGTTCTGGCAGGTGGCAACGTGCTGATAGAAGAGATTTCGTTGCCGCAGTAAGGGTCCGCTTGGGCTAGCCTCCGCGCTCGAGGACTATGTTGGACATGGCGTCGAGGGACGCGGTCCACTTGGGCGGGACTGTGGTGGTGGAGTCGTACTCCTCGACTATGAGTGGGCCGGTCGCCGGGCTGTCGCCCAGGGCGGGGCGGTCGATGACCGGCGTCTCGACCCAGCCGGGGCCTGAGCCGAAGTAGACGCTGCGGTCGCCGGGAGACCGAGGCGCCGAGCCGTCGAGGGCGACGCTGTCTGGCACGCGGGGCCGCTCGGACGTGCCCCTGGCGATTACGCGGATGCCCACTAGCTGCAGGGGCTCGTCAACCC
>JAAXIE010000064.1 GCA_012270525.1 Dehalococcoidia bacterium
GTCAAGGACGTATCCGAGAAGCTCGGCCACGACGTACAAGCGCGATGGTACGTCGATGACGGGCCCATGCTCGACCGGGGAGTAGCCCGTCGCGCAGGTACAGGCTGGTTTGGCAAGAACACCAACATCCTTACCAGCGAGTTCGGCTCCTGGGTATTCCTCTCCCAAATCATCACCGACCTTGAGCTGGTGCCCGACCCGCCTCTGAAGAAGAGCTGCGGTGCCTGCACCCGCTGCCTCACAGCTTGCCCCACCGATGCCTTTGTTGGCCCCTATGAGTTGGACAACACCCGTTGCATCTCCTACCTCACCATTGAACACCGTGGCCCAATCCCCCGGGAACTGCGCGGCCTGATGCAGGACTGGGTCTTCGGTTGCGACGTGTGCCAGGATGTCTGTCCCGTGAACCTGAAAGCTTCGCCCTCCAGTGAGCCGGCCTTCCAGAACGCCGCCACAGGATCCATTGATCTTTGCTCACTCCTGGAGATGACCGAGGAGCAGTTCCGAGAACGTTTCCGGCGCAGTCCCATCCTGCGGGCCAAGCGCGTCGGCATGCAACGCAACGCTTGCATCGCCCTCGGCAACATGGGAGACAGGTCTGCCGTTCCTGCCCTCGTGCAGGCCCTCGCGGAGAGCGCACCACTGGTGCGCGGGCATGCTGCTTGGGCACTGGGCCGCCTTGGGGGCGAAGAAGCTCAAGACGTCCTCAGGGCCGCGATGAACACCGAGTCCGACCAGGAAGTCGTCGAAGAAATTCGCCTTGCCCTGGATGAGGCCAGCACCAGTTCGCCCCGTCCAACCTGCTAGAATGGCTGTTGCCATGAGGGTGACCGTAGCCAGATGCGGGACCGATTTCAGGTGCCAATGACTACACACAATGCAACTGGGGCGCAGCGAATGTTGGCCGCCTGCCACAGACAGGCGGTCGACGCCACCCCCGTATGGTTCATGCGACAGGCAGGCCGTGTCTTTCCCCAGTACCGCGCACTGCGGGCGAAGCAAGAGA
This sequence comes from Dehalococcoidia bacterium, assembly GCA_012270525.1. The sequence goes on from JAAXIE010000064.1 coordinate 1,007, forward strand.
TATTGACCATCGCCCGCACACCGGAACTGGCGACCCAGGTGACGCTTCTACCAGTGGACGAACTGGGCGTCGATGCCGCCGTGATGTTCGCCGACATAATGCTGCCCCTTGAGGGAATGGGCGTCCCCTTTCACATCGAGCCTGAGATCGGTCCCATCATCCCCGACCCCATCCGTGACAGAAGGGCTGTAGAGGCCATCCGTATCACCGGCCCCGAAGAGGGTACGCCTTACGTCCTTCAAACCGTCAGGATGCTGCGACAGGAGTTGAGCGACCGCGCTGCCCTGGTCGGCTTCTCCGGGTCGCCCTTCACCCTGGCCTGCTACATGATCGAGGGACGGCCATCCCGCGATTACGCTCACGCCAAGTCCCTCATGTTCAGCCAGCCCGCCCTCTGGCATATGCTCATGGACAGGATTACCGACGTCGTAGTCCTCTACCTGCGTGGACAGGTCGAGTCAGGGGTTCAGGTGGCCCAACTGTTTGATAGTTGGGTCGGTGTCCTCAGCCCCGACCAGTACAACGCCTATGTGATGCCCTATGCCCGGCGCATATTCCAGGAGTTGCGCAAGCTGGGCGTGCCCTCTATCCATTTTGGCACTGGGGCCGCCTCGCTGTTGGAACTGATGGCCGACGTTGGCTGCGACATGGTCAGCGTCGATTGGCGGGTGCCCCTCGACCGAGCTTGGTCCCGCATCGGCTACCACCACGGCATCCAGGGAAATCTCGACCCCACCATGCTTCTGGCCCCCTTCGAGGTCATACAAGCAGGAGCTGACGATGTGCTGGCCCGGGCCACAGCCCGTCCGGGGCATGTGTTCAACCTGGGGCACGGCGTGCTGCCCCAGACAGACCCCGCCGATTTGGCCCGCTTGGTGGAGCACGTCCACCAGCGCAGCGCGCAGATTCTGGCATCCCAAGGGTAGTCGTGCCTGACCACATCACCGGCGTGCTCCTCATGAGCTTCGGGGCTGCCGCCACCCCACAGGATGTCCCCGGCTACCTCGCCAGCGTTCGCGGTGGCAGCCCCTCTACCGCACTGGTGGCTGAGTTCCAGAAACGCTACCGCCTAGCGGGAGGATCACCCCTGGTGCGCAATACCTGGGCCCAAGCCTCGGCCTTGGAGCACCTCCTTGGGTCGGGCGAGCGCAACCCCTCGTCGTCCCTTCCGCTTGCTGAGCCGGCGTCGCCTGTGCCCACATCCAGCACGACCCCGCCACCCAGGAGCTTCCTGGTCGGCGTCGGAATGCGCCACTCTCCGCCCTTCATCAGGGACGGGTTGTCACACCTCGTGCAGCGGGGCGCAACAAGGATCGTAGGCTTGGTCCTCTCCCCCCAGTACTCGCCCTACATCATGGGCGGCTACCACAGGGCCTTGGACGAAGCCCAGGCAATCGTTGCCCCAGATATGCCAGTGCGAGTGGCTGGTCCATGGCATACGTTGCCCGCCCTGATCGATGCCCTCGCCTGTCGGGTGCTAGAGGCTCTGGGAGCGTGCACCCTCGCCGGACAGGAAGAGGTCGCAATTCTCATGACAGCTCACAGCCTGCCGAAGACCGTGGCCGATCACGAGCCGGACTACCTGGAGCAACTCCGGACGACCGCCGTACTGGTGGCACGGCGGGCCAACCTGGCACCGCATCGTTGGCAGTTTGCCTACCAGAGCGCGGGCCATACCCCCCAGGAATGGCTCCGCCCCGACATCAAGGAGTTGTTTCCCCGGTTGCGAGAGGACGGATACCGCAGGGTTCTCGTGGCCCCGATACAGTTCCTCTCCGACCATTTGGAGGTGCTCTACGACATCGATGTCGCCGCGCGGCAGCAGGCCGAGGAACAGGCCCTCGACTTGATGCGCATCCGTATGCCCGGCGTGATGCCCCAGTTGATTGAGGCCCTGGCCCAAGTGGTACACCGCGAGCCCGCGAGCCGGAGTTCGTTCGTTGACGGGTCATAACTTCTAAGCTAGGCTTGGCCTCTCCCAGGCAGCGCCATGACCGTGACATCCATCGATACGACGCGTCTCCGGCTAACGTCGGAAGACGGCAGAGAAGGCGTCCTCGTCGGAGCCCGTTGCGTCGATTGCGGGGCCTCCTGCTTCGGTGGCGCCGAGATGTGCCTGCGATGCAGTTCGGAGAACTTGGAAGAGGTGACCTTCAGTACCCGCGGAATCCTCTACAGCTATACTCTGGTCCACGTGCCCCCCGAGGGATGGCCGGGACCCGTACCCTACATACTCGGCCAGGTGGAGTTGCCCGAAGGCCCCCACGTGATGGCTGAGATAGTGGACGCATCCTTCGCGGAATTGTCGGTGGGGATGCCCATGGTCTTGGCCCTGCACCACGTGACAC
>JAAXIE010000007.1 GCA_012270525.1 Dehalococcoidia bacterium
TGTACCGTGTCATTCAGCATCTTGTTGTAGTCGCCACTGTCGTACAGGTAGCCAGTGGGTGTGCGATAGGGAATCGACTCTTCCGGCACCAGGTTCCTGCGCCGTACTTCTACAGTGCTGATGCCCAGTTCGGTCGCCACCATGTCCATGGTGCGCTCTGCGAAATAGCCCGCCTCAGCTCCGCCCGCACTGCGATAGGGGCCCGTGGTGGGCTTGTTGGTGGCGACTCCCAGCAGGTGGATGTCCATCAATGGAGTCTTGTACGGTCCTGCCATGCGGTGGGCCAGATTGTATGGCGATACGGCAGTCGAGCCGACGAAGTAGGCGCCAATATCCCATACCAGGTTGTACCGGACTCCCAGAATCGTGCCGTCGTTCTTCACGGCAACCTCGGCATCGCAAGTGGCCCCACGGGAGTGGTAGAACGTCATGTTCTCGCTGCGGTCTTCTATGCTCTTGATGGGGCGCCCCAACTCGACCGCAAGGTAGCAGACGGCACCCATGTCGGGCCGCAGGTTCTTGCCCCCGAACCCGCCACCAACATCGGGTGCGATCACGCGGATCGTACGGGGGTCGCGGTTCAGCATGTAGGCCAATTGACCCTTGTCGTTGTGGGGCGACTGCGTCGAACTCCATACGGTCAGTACGTCCTCTTGACGGTCGTAGGTCGCCACTACCCCACGGTTTTCCATCGCCGCCGGTGTGACCCGCTTCGACTCGAAGCTTCCCCTCAGTATGCGATCGGCTTGGTTGAAGGCCTCGGTGAGGTCATCCTGGGGGTCGTCTACCCGCAGCAGGATGTTGCTGCCCAAGTCTTCGTGCAGGATGATCTCATCCTTGAGTGCGTCTTGCGGGTCTACCACCACCGGCAGCGGTTCGTATTCAACCCGGATGAGGTCGAGGGCGTCGCGGGCCTGATAGCGCGTCTCCGCCACTACCACGGCCACCGGTTCGCCCACGTACCGCACTCGGTCAGCAGCCAGTATCGGATGGGCTGGCGTGCTCTTGTCGGGCCCCAGAACATCGGGCAAGTTCGGTGCCACCCGCAGCGAGGGGTTGGTCCCTACCAAGTCGCTCGCCGTCACCACCCGGACCACCCCAAGCGCGTTGATGGCACCGGTTACGTCGATGGCCCGGATGCGTGCGTGAGCATGGGGGCTATGCAGCACGGCAGCATGAAGCATGCCCGGTAGCTGCACGTCTTCCACGAAGGTGCCGACCCCCCGCAGAAGCTGCGGGTCCTCGAATCGCTTCATACTCATGCCCACGTAGGTTGTCACCGGTACACCTGCCTGCTAACGCCTGGATTGCTCTGGTGATGAAAACATACCCCATCTTGGCCTCCAAAACCCGTAGGGGAAGTGGTGCCATCAGTCAGCGACGGTACGGGGGCAACACGCGACCGGGCTTGCTTAAATCGGCCAGCTGACCTCGGAGACGTCCACTCGGTAGCCCTCGCCGTCCCGGATCCAGCACTCGCCAACCGCCCCGGGAGTGTTCCGCTCCGCGGTGGTGTTGGCCCGCTCCTCGATGGTGTCGACGCTCTCCACATGGAAGCCGAAATGGTTCACCCCATAGGGCTGGGTGGGCACGTTGATGATGGCGACGCCGACATGACCGTCGGACAGATAGATGGTTCCATTGGGGCCCCGCTCCTTCTCCTCCAAGCCGAAGACGCTCTTGTAGTAGTTAGCCTCGGCTTCCCTGTCCTGCGCGTTGATGGCGATGTGCCTGATTCTCGGTCGATCCATGCCTCTCCTCCTTGCCTTGCTTGGTGCATACTTTAGGCGCACCGGCCCAAGGTTGCAACCTGAGCCTGTTCCGCCATCGTGACCTGTGGCACGATTCGCCATGATGCGACGGCCAATAATCGGGTACTAAGCGTTTCCGAGTGTTCCCTGTAGTAGCTATTCTTTTGCGGCCGCCCTCTTCAATCTATCCCGTGGATAGCATCGGGGACGATGTCCGACGGAAACCTGGGTACAGGCGGAAACTCAGGTATAGGCGGGAACTCACTGCCTGGCAGGACTCCGTACTCCGACAACGTTGTCTCGAACAGCAAGGTTTCCTGTCCGTCCTGTATGTCGTACACAGCCTCGCGGCTGATTAGGGGCGCATCATAGACAAACTCGATTTCAACGCGCTCTCTGCCGACGCTGCCCCTCTCAGGCCCCTCAATGTTGGACCTGTCGGTCAATTCATATACCGCGCTCGGCCGTCCCACCAAAGCACTCTGCTCTTTCAAGGTATAGCCTTGCTCTTCCAGTCGTTTCGGTTGATCCCAGACTCCCGTTATCCAGTCGGCCAAGCTAGTGCCCGATTCCTCCGGCAACTCCATCTCCAGTACCTCGTCGGCCACCAGGTCCCAATGGGTAAGTTGGCCATCTCTCATCACCGAATAGCTGAGCAACTCGCCCTGCTCACTCAACTCCTTGCTCATTCCGACTTCTTCGCTGCCGTCCGCTCCCACGAGCAACCATGTATCTATGCTGACACGCTGCGGATAGCTGTGTTTCGACGACAGACCGAGACGCTCCCTTTGATAATCATGAATCCGGTAGTAGAGCACTTGGTCTTCGGTAAGACTGCTGACGAGATCATCACGTAGCTGGCGTGCCTCCGCTCCCATCTCCTCTGCTGTCACAGGGGAACGTTCTGCCGGGTTCCCCAAGGCTATCCACATCCCCACTCCAAGAGCCAGCAACCCAGCTACTACAACCGTAGCCCGTACCATGTTGTTGCGTACATGCCGGTGCATGTCCTATCTGTCCAACAATTGAGTGCTGTCGGCATACCCCCGTTTCTTGTAATCGTTGCGAGTGTCCGTCTTATCGTCGAATCCCAAGTTCGATCCATGACAAGGGCCCCCAACAGAACCTCAGGGTAACTACACCCCACCGTTGGGTCAAAGCAGCCCGGTTAGCCTCCATTCCCTGATTCCCTGCGGTTGACATCCCAACCTGCCGCCCCTAGTATGATTCTCGATTCCCACCCCCCTTACCGCCGGTAGCTGCGATATCCCGGCAATGGCCGCAAGGGAGATGCAATCCTGGAGGAGGTCTCAGCGTGGTAACAAAAGAACTCAACAAGACCCTCACCGAGACGGGCCCGGGCACGCCCATGGGCGATACCATTCGCCGCTACTGGATACCCGCCCTCCTCTCCTTCGAGGTGCCCGAACCCGACTGCCCGCCCGTGCGGGTCCGCCTCTTGGGTGAAGACCTCATCGCATTTCGCGACACCAATGGCCGCGTGGGCCTGCTCGATGAGTTCTGCCCCCATCGACGCGCCTCCCTCTGGCTGGGACGCAACGAGGAATGCGGCCTGCGGTGCGTCTACCACGGCTGGTAATATGACGTCGACGGCAACTGCGTCGACCAGATGAACGAACCCATCAGCTTCGCCGACAAGATACAGATCAAGGCATATCCCACCGTCGAGATGGGCGATGTCATATGGGCATACATGGGCCCTTCCGACAAGCAGCCTCCCGCCCCCCGCTTCGAGTGGACCCAGGTTCCTGC
>JAAXIE010000006.1 GCA_012270525.1 Dehalococcoidia bacterium
GCTACCAGTGCCGTGAGGACGATCCAGCCTGCCATGAGGGCCAGCTCCGGCCATGTCGCCCACAGCGTGTTGCCCTGTATGGTTACCTCGCGCATGGCATCCAACATTGGGGTCAAGGGCAGGTAGCGCACCACGTCCGGCAGGAAGCCGGGCAGCGAATCGCTGGGCCAGAAGGTCCCCGACAGGAACATCAGGGGCAGGGCGACGGCGTTGCCCATGCCCGAGGCGGCAGCCCCGCTGTTGCTGAAGCTGGCCACGATGAATCCCAGGTTCAGGAATATCAGGTTGCCGAGGGCGGCGATGGGAAACATGAGCCAGACCCCCGTGCCAAGGTTGCCTCCGAACACCCATATCCCCACTGCAAGGATCACCGCCGTCTGCACCATGGCCAACAGCAGGTGGGCCATCACTTCCGATGCGAAATAGTTGCGCACGGGCAGTGGTGTCACCCGCATTCGCTTGAAGATGGCCTGGTTGCGATAGCTGCTAATCTTCACTCCCAGAGCTATCACCGAGTGCACCATGATCCCCATCCCTACAAGCCCCACCAATACAAGGTCAAAGTACTCGACCTGACGGACAGAGATTGCCTGGGCCTGAACCTGCACCACCCGAGGGGTGGAGGCCAACTGCATGTTGGCCTGAGCAGCCAAGCTTCTGAGGACGCCCAGCACCAGTTCATTGTTCTCCAGGTTCGATTGGTCGTAGTAGAGGGAGACCGGGGGTGGTTCGCTGGCCCCTGCCTCACCCAGGCCAGCGGGAAGTACCAGAAGGTAGTCGAGGTCGCCTTCCTCAATGGCATCAAGGGCTTCCTGCTGGGTGGCGTACTCCCCGCTTAACTCCAGCAACCCCAACCCAGCCAGTTGGTCCGCCATCTGCCTCGAAGTCTCGTTGTCAGCGAGGTCGATGACGACGAGGTCAGCAGTGCCCGTCCCTTCGAAGTCCACCGTGCCGAAGACCGCGACGAAAATCAGGGGGAATAGCAAGGCCCAGAACAGGGTCTGTCGGTCCCGTACCATGATTCGCAGGTTGGCAAACAGGAGAGGGACCATGGCTATTCTTGCAAGGTGCGCCCGGTCAGTTGCAGGAACACGTCCTCCAACGTCGCTGGGAGGACCTCCAACCGCTGCAGTTGTATGTCGTGCTCCGCAGCATGCCCCAGCAAGGCTTGTACAACCATCGCTGGTTGCTCCAACGCAACCTCATAATCATAGGTGTCGCCGTTCTTCCGGTCCGACAGGTGCAAGGCCCCATCGGCAAGCTGGGGCATCGGCAGTTCGACTGCAGCCGATACGCGAACCCTGTAGGCTGCACCCAACTGTCTGATCAACTCGTCGGGTGTGCCAACCTTCAGGAGGCGCCCTTGGTGCATGATGGCCACGCGCTGGCAGAGGATAGACGCCTCTTCCATATAGTGGGTGGTGAGGACGATGGTCTTGCCCTCCCCTTTGATAAGGCCAATCAGGTCCCAGATGTCGCGCCTGGCACTAGGATCAAGGCCGGTGGTCGGCTCGTCCAGGATCACGATTTCGGGGTCGTTTACCAAGGCAGCAGCCAGGGTGAAGGCCTGCTGCTGTCCACCGGAGAGTTTCTTGAGGTAGCCTGATCTGCGTTCGTAGAGGCCTACCTTGCGCAGCAGGTCCCCGGATGGAACGCTGCGCCGGTAGAAGCTGCCGAATAGCCGGAGTATCTCCGTCAGGGTCAAGTGGTCGAAATAGGCAGCGGCTTGCAACTGGACGCCGACGCGCTCCTTCAGATGGGAGGCCTGTTGCTCTACGTCCATGCCCAGCACGGAGACTGTGCCGTCGCTGGGCCGCTGGAGGCCCTCGATGATTTCCAGGGTGGTTGTCTTCCCAGCCCCGTTAGGGCCGAGGATGCCAAGGGTCTCGCCAGCTTCTACGGTAAAGGATATGTCGTCTACAGCAGTCAGGCCGCCGTAGCGCTTGACCAAGCCTTCGACCCGTATGACTGGCTCCATGGGATAGGTCGATTATAGCATGGGCCAATCTGCCTCCAATGTGGGCCGTTGCTATAATGCCGACGACCGAGGCAGACACCGGAAACAACCGGGCGCCTTCCAGCAAGGCCGTTCAAAAGAGGAGGAACTCAACATGAAGGTAGGATTTGTGGGCACCGGCAACATGGGAGGCCCCATGGCGGCCAACCTCATCAAGGCAGGGCATGAACTCACGGTGCACGACCTCCGCCGCGAGTCGGCCACCGACCTGCTGGAGATGGGGGCCCAGTGGGCCGACTCCCCCGCGGAAGCCACCCGGAACAACGAACTGGTGCTCACCTCACTGCCAACCCCAAGGGACGTGGAAGCGGTCGCCTTGGGAGAGTTGGGCGTACTTGAAGGCTCCTCTTCCGAGACCATCTATGCCGACCTGTCCACCAACTCGCCTACTGTGATTCGCCACATTCATGACGTATTCGCCCAGCAGGGACTCACCGTAATGGACGCGCCAGTAAGTGGAGGCACGTACGGTGCCGCTGCTGGCACCCTGGCTGTGATGGT
>JAAXIE010000046.1 GCA_012270525.1 Dehalococcoidia bacterium
GAGATGCCCGATATCGACATGGACTTCCAGGATGACAGGCGCGACGAGGTGCTGCGGTATGTCACCCATCGATATGGCAGTGACAAGGTCGCCCAGATCATCACCTTTGGCACGTTGGGCACCAAGGCGTCGCTGAGAGACGTGGGCCGTGCCTTGGGAATGAGCTATGCCTCCGTGGACCGGGTGGCTCGGTTGGTGCCCTTCCGTGCTCGCACCGTCATGGACGCCGTGGAGAACAGCCCTGAACTGAAGGAGATTTACGAGGGCGACTACGCCATCCGAGACTTGGTGACCAAGGCGTCGGGGCTGGAAGGCACAGCCCATCACGTCAGCACTCACGCTGCAGGCGTTGTGATCTCCAGCGAACCTCTCACCGAGTATGTCCCGCTGCAACGGCCCACCAAGAACGACTCCAGCGAAATCTCCATGACCCAGTACTCCATGGAGCCTGTGGCCCTGTTGGGGTTGCTGAAGATGGACTTCCTCGGTCTCACCAGCCTCACCATCCTCGACCGGGCCGTCAAATCGGTGAAGGAAACCCGTGGCACTGACATAGACCTTCACGCCCTGCCGTTGGACGATGACGAGACCTTCCAGTTGCTCTCTTCAGGCAAGACAAGCGACATCTTCCAGCTTGAGAGCACCGGTATGCAGCGGTACATCAAGGACCTCAAGCCCTCTTCCCTGGGCGACATCTCGGCAATGATAGCCCTCTACCGGCCCGGCCCCATGGAGCACATCGACCGCTTCATCCAGAGCAAGCACGGCCGGGCCGGCATTACCTACCCGCACCCCAGCTTGGAAGATGTTCTCGAAGAGACCTACGGCATCATCGTCTACCAGGAGCAGGTCCTGCTGATCCTCCAGAACTTCGCCGGTTACTCCGCCGGAGAGGCCGACATCGTCCGCAAGGCCATGGGCAAGAAGAACGCCGAGTTGATGATGGCGGAGAGGGACCGCTTCATACAGGGGGCCACCAGCAACGGCTTCGACCAGACGACAGCCGAGGACGTGTTCAACCTCATCGAGCCCTTCGCCGGCTACGCCTTCAATAAGGCCCACAGTATCAGCTATGCCTTGGTTTCGTACTGGACGGCCTACTTCAAGGCCCACTATCCGGTGGAGTACATGGGGGCGGTACTGAACTCCCGCTTGGACCACCCCGAACGCATGGCCATAGCCATCACCGATTGCGCCCAGATGGGCATCCAGATCCTCCCTCCCGACGTCAACCAGAGTGGTGTGTTCTTCACCATCGATCACGGCCCCGAGGGGCCTAGGGCGTTGCGGTTCGGCATGTCGGCGGTGAAGAACGTGGGAGAAGGGGCGGTGCACCCGATAGTTGACGAGCGCGAGAAGAACGGCACCTTCTCCTCCTTCGGGGAGTTCTGCCGACGCGTGGACATGCGCTCGCTGAACCGCCGTGCCTTGGAGAGCCTCATCAAGGTGGGTGCCTTCGATGCCTTGGGGCAGAGGCAATCGTTGCTTGACGACCTGGGTCCCACCCTCTCCTCTGCCCAGCGCGACCAGAGAATCAGGAGCACCGGCCAAGCCAGCATGTTCGACATGATGGGCGGCCACCGGCAGGAAGCGGAGGCGGTCGCACCTTCATTGCCGGTCGTTCCCCAGGGAAAGCTGACCGCGGAAGAGGCTGGGTGGGAGAGGGAGTTGCTCGGAGTTACCCTCTCCAGCAGTCCCGCTAGTCTGCTGGCGGATATACCCGCCAACGGGGCCATCGTCAACCACAACCAACTGTCCAACGATATGGACGGCCAGCGAGTGAACGTCATGGGGCTGGTGTCCTCATCGGACCAACGCTACACGCGGGAGCAGAAGCTCTACGCCATTACCTCCCTGGAAATGATCGGTGGCTCCTTGGAAGTCATCGCTTGGCCCGATACCCTGGAGAAGACCCGCGACGTATGGCAGGACGGCTTGGTGCTTTCCGTATCCGGCAGGCTGCGACTGCGTGGCGAGCGCCTCTCTTTGCACGCCGATGATGCAACCATCTGCGTTTCCCGTGACGGACCCGCCCCTGATGGGCCATCAGCTGTTGGCCCATCAGAGCAAGAATACCTGTACCAGGACAGGCCTCCGGTGGAACTGGACTTTCAGGGGATAGACGTACCGCTCCCCAGCGATATCGCTGTGGGTGGGCCGCCCTCTATGGGCTACCCGACCTTCGACGAGGGAGACGCCGCACACTCCGAGCCACCGCACGCGGGGCCCTCGCCTGCTGCCAATGGAGCGGCAGCACTGCCTGGAACCAACGGCCAAGCCCACACTCCGTCCAGCAACGGTGGCACCACTGCCAATGGCAAGACCGGTGGATACCCTAACGGCAGGAGCAACGGGAATGGCCATGCCAATGGCAAGCGAAACGGGAATGGCCATGCCAGCGGGAACGGCAACGGAAATGGTAACGGCTTCCATCGCACTGTGTTGATCAACCTTCACGAGTCGGGGGACTCGGACGAGGACGTCCAGCTTCTGAACGACGTGAAGAAGCTCCTTCTGGAATACCCCGGTATAGACCACGTGAACCTGACCATCGAAACGCACCAAGGCCCCGTCCATATGGAATGGGGTAAGGTCATCACCACCAGCTACTGCGAAAACCTGCAGAATTCCTTGGATACCCTCTTGGGCCAGGGCGCGGCCCACGTCGAAGACGCCCGTCCCAGCGGCAACTAGCCGCCTGCTGTCTCCCTCCCAGTTTGAGTCCTGGTCATCCCTGTGCTAGCTTTAGCCAACCTACCTGGAGCATCTGCCATGAGCCTGCAGCATGACGCCCTGGCCTCCAATCGCATAGAACTGACCGGCTCCACCGAGGAAGCCATGGAGTTCTACTATCAGCAGGGGTGGACCGATGGCCTGCCGGTGGTGCCGCCCACCGAGGAGCGGGTTGTGCGTTTCCTCGAAGCAGCGGGCCGCGAGCCTGGAGAGGTGCTCAGCACCGAACCCGTCCGGGGGCGGGTGATCACCGTGGAAAAGGTGGCCATCGCAGCGGTGATGGCAGGCTGCTTGCCTGAGTATATGCCGGTTGTGCTCACCGCAGCCGAGTGCATGGTGCAGCCGGAGTTCAGCCTGCACGGTACCTCCGCCAGCACAGCCGGTTCAGCCCCCTTGGTCATCGTAAACGGTCCCATTCGCCACCAACTGGGTTTCGCCAGCGGACACAACCTCTTCGGCCCCGGCCCCGACCGTCGCCCCAACGCCACAGTGGGACGTGCCATCCGGCTGCTGCTCATCAATGCCCTCCAGAACCACCCCGGAATCCTGGACCGCTCTACCCTGGGTCATCCGGGCAA
>JAAXIE010000361.1 GCA_012270525.1 Dehalococcoidia bacterium
CCTACGTGTTACCGCGGCTGCTGGCACGTAGTTAGCCGGGGCTTATTCCCAAGGTACCGTCCTTTCTCTTCCCTTGGAAAAGGAGTTTACGACCCGAAAGCCTTCTTCCTCCACGCGGCGTCGCTGGGTCAGGCTTTCGCCCATTGCCCAAGATTCCCTGCTGCTGCCTCCCGTAGGAGTGGGGGCCGTGTCTCAGTCCCCCTCTGGCTGGCCGTCCTCTCAGACCAGCTACCCGTCGTCGGCTTGGTAGGCCATTACCCTACCAACTACCTGATAGGGCGCGAGCCCCTCCTCTGGCGCCCGAAGGCTTTCCTCCCCGCACCAGGGCACGGGGATCTTATGCGGTATTAGCCTCGATTTCTCGAGGTTTTACCCCACCAAGGGATAGGTTACTCACGCGTTACTCAGCCGTTTGCCGCTACCTCGGCAGCCGAAGCCACCGAGACCGCTCGACTTGCATGCATTAGGCGCGCCGCCAGCGTTTACCCTGAGCCAGGATCAAACTCTCTAGCGTAGACCTTACCTTTTCTTCCACTATCCAGTTGTTAAGGTGCCAGAACGGGATTCTAGCCCCAGCCGATAACCCCTGTCAATAGCTATTGCGCCCTCTCCTTACCCTCTCCTCTCATCGCCGACCCGCTCGCTTGCCTCAATAGGCCCCTTCACACCCCGACGTGTTGACCCGCCAACCCCTTCTGGATATCCTGCCATCATCAGACCCAGTGAATTCAATGACAGGGGACCAGCCCGCCTACAGGAGGACAGCCATGGCCAGTTCAAGCCAAGCAGCAACTACCGTCGCCCCCGTGGTCAAAGTCACCGAGATGGACCATATCGCCCTGCGTTCCCGCGATGTCGAAGCCTCCCTGCGCTTCTATCACGACATCCTCGGCCTGCCCGTGGAGCGTCTGGACGACTGGCGTGCCGGCAAAGTGCCCTTCCCCTCGGTCCGTCTCAGCCCCGATACACTGGTCGACATCTTCCAGATGCCCCAAGGCATGGCCGACACCCCGGACCTGCGCCAACTGGACCACTACTGCATCGTCGTGGAACCCACCGACCTGGACAAGGTCAGGGAGCAACTTCTCGGTCTCGGCGTGGAGATGGCCCCAGCCAACCCCTTCAACCTCAGCGAAATCGGCGGCCCCTTCACCCGCTGGGGTGCCCACGGCAACGGCCTCTCCCTCTATGTCTACGACCCCGACCGCAACATAGTCGAACTCCGCTACTACTAGCCTCCGCCCCTGCTGCTCCGGGTCGCCATGTGCCTACCCGTGGCGACCCGCCAGCAGGCCCTCGCCCGGATTGGCCAGACCAACAGCCTCCCGTACGTTACCAGCGGTGCGGTCGGGTTGAACTGGCCGAGGGTGCCCTCACGAGGCGTTGTATACTGGCTCCTATGTCGAACCGGCCGACCCGCAGGCACCGCCTGATACCCATATGCGCTGGCCGGGGCCACTGACTTGGGTTGCCCCCTTCTGTTGTTCCGGCCCTTCCTGAGCCTCGTCCTGGGGGCAGTCGCGTTCCTGGCCTTCTTCTTCTACCTCCTATCCAGTCTGGTCGACGGCCATCTCCTGTCGCCGGACTTCTATGCCCAGGCCCTCGCCGAGCAGGATGCTTACTCCCGCCTTTATGACGAGGTGCTGGTGGACCCCGAACTGGAAGACCCCATCCAGCAGGCGTTGGGCGACGTCGACGTTCCCCAAGAGGATGTGGCTGACGTGGCACGCAGGATCATGCCGCCGGCCTATCTGCAAGCGGAGGTTGAGCGGTCGTTGGAAACCCTTGTCGGCTACCTGAAGCGGGATACCGACGAGCTGGAGCTATACATCGAACTGGCCGCCCCACTAGACAGAGCCGCCGGTGAGTTAGTGGCGTATGCCGAAGCCCGCATCGACCAGATCGCGCTGGAAGAGGTCGAGGAAGGGATACTGCAGCCCGATGACAAGACGGTGGAGCTTCAGACGGAAGCAGAGTGGGCCGACTATTGGGAGAGTACGCTGCGCGACTTGGAAACAGGTCGGCTGCCCGATGCATTGCCCTCCCTTGCAGGCGTTCCGGTGGAAACACGTCTCGATGCCTACGACCGCGCCTTAGCGGAGTTGCAACGGGCGGACAACGTGCCCAAAGAGGTGTTGGAAGCCCTGCGAGCACCCGAGACCGATGCTGCCATACGCCAAGCCCTCTCCAGGGAAGACACTCTCGAGGAACAGGATGCCATCAGGGATGCGCTCAAGGCCGCCAGCGGCGGGGTACTGCCCTCCCTTGTGGACGATAGCCTCGACGACCTGCGTCGCAAACTCCTAACAGCCGACGGGACCTCGTGCGAGGACCTGCCCCCAGATGCGGACCTGTCCCGGTGCACCCGTTACGACCTCCTGGGCCTGGTGGACGCAGACATCGAGACCAGCGAAGTGATCAACAACGCCCGGGACGGCCTCAGGCTCGCCGGTGTCTTCGGTTCCTGGCTTCCCATGGCGGTTTTGGTCGGAGCCTGCGTGCTGATAGTGGCGGTGAACATGCCCAGCCTGGCATCCATCCTGCGCTGGCTGGGTATCGTCCTCGGTTCCACCGGCCTGTTGTGTCTTGTCGCGGGCATCGTTGCAGGCCAGAGCATATCGAACAGGCTCGATTCAGCATTGCAGCACGCCCTGGAGGATGCCGACGCTCCGCCCAGCTTGGGAATCATCGCTTCCGACGTGACCTCCCACATGGCCGACGTCATATCGACAGCCTTGACCTCCCCCTCCCTCACCCTGATGTTGGTGGGGCTGGCGATGCTCGCTGCGTCCATGCTCATCCGCAAACTGCCCATAGTGCGCCGCATACCCTTCATCAGCGCGCTCCCTGCCTGACCTCCTGCTTTGGAAGGAAACGGCAGGTGCTTCTTCATGCGCCAAGGGGGGACAGGAGCAAGCCCTTCCACTAGCCCCGTCTTGCCTTCGCCGGAATGACCGAGGGCCGCTAAATCGGTCCGCGGGGTAATCGGTTGACAACGGACAGGCGCGGGCGATAATGACGTCGAACCCATCTGCGGAAACCTCATTACGTAACAGGGAGGGCTCTCATGAGGGACGATTACACCCTGCTAGTGGGAACGGTCCAAGCCAGCATATGGCGAAGCGATGACGGAGGCGATTCTTGGACCCGGGCCAAGGGCTCCCGCCCCAAGATGCCTTGGAGCGAACTCCAGTGCTTCGACCTCGCCACCCACCCCAAGGACCCCAAGGTCGTGTATGCGGGCACCAACGACGGCGTCTACCGCAGCGACGACCGCGGGGCCAGCTTCGAGAGGCTGGACTCGCCCCTGAACGACTACGACGTCTGGTCCCTGGCCATCGACCCCGTCAACCCGGACAACGTCTATGCCGGCTGCCGACCTGGAGCGATCTTCCGCACCCGCGACGGCGGGGCCCACTGGGAAAAGTGCGCCGCTGAGTTCGCCGAGGAGTGCGCCAACGTCAGCGTCCCCCGGGTGCTCACCATGGCCGTGGACCCAGCCGATCCCCGCATCATCTGGGGCGGGGCCGAGGTAGACGGCGTGCGCCGCAGCGTCGACGGTGGCGAGACCTGGACTCGCGTCGAGTCGCTGGCCGAGCCGGACATACACTTCATCGCTGTCAGCCCCGGTTCCAACGGTTCGCCTTCCAGGGTCATCACCAGCACCGCCCCCGAGGTGTACCTCAGTTCCGACGTGGGCGAGAGTTGGAGCAACGTGGGCGTGCGCCAGCACTTCCCCATGACCTTCTGCCGTGGCCTTGCCATCAAGCCCGACGACCCCAACACCGTATTCATCGGCAACGGCAACAACTTCATCGGCGACGACGGCACCATCCTCCGCTCCCGCGACCGTGGCGATACATGGGAGAACCTCAACCTACCCACCAAGCCCAACTCTCCCATGTGGGTCTTCGCCGTCAACGGCGCCGACCCCGACCTGATCATCAGCAACAGCCACTACGGGGAGATTTTCTTCAGCGAGGACACCGGCGACAACTGGCACAAGATGGAGCGGGAGTTCAGCGAAATCCGCTCTCTGGCTTGGACGCCGAACTAGGGCCGACCCCGGACAATGGCACGACGAGAGGCCAGCGTATCCTGCGC
>JAAXIE010000329.1 GCA_012270525.1 Dehalococcoidia bacterium
CATTGACGGCGCCTGGAGACACTGGAGGGGCCGTATCAGCGCCTAGACTCACGGGGCGACTGGTTCCGGGACCCACGTTGAGTACGAGGAGCAGACAGAGGCGTTCTCCGGGGCAGACCGACCCCGACAGCGTGTCGCTCTGCCTGGATATCGGCCATCGCGAGCGCTCTCGGCTTCGACCTGGATGCGCTTCGTGCCTCTTCCTCACGAGCGGGTTTCCGGTCTGTTGCTGTCGCCCCCTACACGACCTATAATCGCCCCATCCGTTGATCCCGGTAGGAGACCCATGACATCTCGGACGGGCAACTTGTACAGGCAGCTTGGGGTCAAGCGCGTCATAAACGCTCGGGGAAGCACTACTGTTGTGGGTGGGTCGATGCTCAGCGAGGAGGTGCTGGCTGCCATAGCTGAGGCCAATCGGCATTATGTGGAAATCGAAGAGTTGCTGGCGAAATCGGGACAGGCAACTGCCGAACTCCTCGAGACAGACGCGGCCTTGATTACGTCGGGTTGCTTCGCCGCCCTGGTGCTGGGCGCCGCCTACATAATGGCGGGCAAGGACCCAGACAAGATATCGCGCCTACCCGATACCACAAATATGAGGAACGAGTTCCTCTTGCAGAAGAAGACACGCCTCCGCTATGCCCGCTGCATATCTGTCGCCGGCGGGAAGCTCATAGAGGTGGGGGACGAAGAAGGGACCACGGCGGAGGATCTCGAAGCCGCTATGGGGCCCGATACAGCAGGCATCTTGTACTTCGCGCAAGAAGAAGACGCCGAAGGCGTTCTCACGATACCAGAGATGGTGGACATAGCCAAGAGAAATGACCTCCCGGTGCTGATCGACGCCGCCGCAGAGGTCTACCCTCTTGAGCGGATGACCGGTGTGGTGAAGTCCGGAGCAGATCTGGTGTGCTTCTCAGGCAAGTACCTGGGCTCAGCTCAATCGTCGGGCATCCTATGCGGTCGAAAAGACTTGGTAGAGGCGGCCTCACTCAACAACTTCATCGCCTTTGAAGTCGATGGCTCCGAGTCTTTCGGCAACGCTATTGGCAGGGGCTACAAGATAGACCGGCAAGAAATCATTGCCACGGTGGTAGCGCTGCGCGAGTGGTTGACCACGAACCATGAAGAACGGTTCGCCATCCAAGAGCAGCGCATCCAGACCATTGAGTCGGCGCTGAAGGGTTTGCCGTATGTGACAACCGAGCACGTTTGGGAAAGGCAGGGGCACTCTATGCACCTCCTGATCACCGTGGACGAAGAGGCGCTGGGCAAGAAGCACGAGTCCATACAGGAGGCGCTCAGACGCGGAGACCCTTGCATATTGATAGGCATGCAGAACGAGTCGCTGAGGGTCAGGGTACACAACCTGATGGAGGGCGAGGACCAAGTGGTGGCAGAACGCTTGCGGCAACTCCTCTCCGGCCAGGAACCTCAGTTGCGAGGTGCCCGCTGACGGTGGGATCTGGTAGGGGGCGCGCCGTTGGATGCACCCCGGGATTTAGTGGGGTGGAGGTGACGTCAATGGATGTAGAAAAGCGATCATGCGGCGAGTTCCGCAGCGACGGTTCGAACGGTGTTTCCATTGATGGCCCGCATTTGGAATATGCAGCCGCAGTGTACGTTTGAGCTCCGACTGCACCTCTCCTGAACTGGAACTTGCGTCTCACCAACGGGGGAACTTAGCGGAATCCACAGCCCTCTGAGCGTCGGTGAGTGAGTGTCGCTTCTCCACGCGCTACTCACTAGCTCGGAGGTAGACCGGTCGGCTGTCGAAAACGAGTCCTGGGTTCAATCCTACCTGCGGAGCCAGTCCAGTAAGGGAAGTCGTCCAAGGAGGAAAGGTCTATCTCTGAACGGCTATCTGTCCCCTCCAAAGACAGAGTCCGCGTAACGGAAGAGTCTCTCCGCCAGACGGTGGCCGCCTGGTTCGAGAAGATGGGAGAGTCCGCTGAGGACGCCTGGCAAGGAGCGGACGTCCTCGTGGCGGCCGACCTGCGCGGCGCGGAATTCCAGGGCGTCTCGACCCACGTCCAAGGGTATACGCGGGCCTACAGGACGGGCAGGTTCAAGCCGATGGCCCAATGGCGGGTAGTGCATGAGACCGCGGCCATGGCGACCATAGACGCTGATAGGGGCCTGGAGGTAATCCAGGGCGCCAAGCACATGGAAATGGCCATAGAGAAGGCGAGGAACGTAGGTGTCGGGGTGGTGACGGTACTCAATGGCGGCGATTCAGGGGGCATAGGCTACTACCCAACGCTGGCCGTGCAGCAGGATATGATTGGGATGTTCACGACAGGCCACCCTCCTCGTGTCTTGCCGGCGTACGGGGCCGAGTACAGGCTGGGCACGAACCCCATAGCCGTAGCCGCCCCGACTCGAAACGAGCCTCCCTTCCTGTTCGACGTCGCCACGTCTGCCACAGCGGCGGGCATGGTGCGCCTGGCAACTCGATACAACCTTCCGATACGCCCCGGATGGGTTGCGGACGTCGACGGCGCACCAATCATGCAGGAAACGCAGGCCCCGAAAGAAAGTGACTACCGCCTACTCCCGTTTGGAGGAACCCTGGAGGGAGGCACTCACAAGGGGTATGGTTTTGGCCTGGTAGCCGAGATCCTGTCGACGATGCTCTCGGGAGCGCTTCCAGCCATGGTGACCGGAGGCGACGGGTTTAACCACTACATGGCCGCGTACGACATCGCGTCCTTCACAAACGTGGAAACTTTCAAAGACAACATGGACACGATGCTCCGGACCCTGAGAGAGACGAAGCCCGCTCCCGGCCACGAGCGAGTCGCTTACCC
The DNA here is from genome assembly GCA_012270525.1 of Dehalococcoidia bacterium. The sequence continues at coordinate 2,814 of JAAXIE010000329.1, forward strand.
GGGTCTTGGCGCCTACGAAGCGGAGCAGGATCGGCGGGCCAACGGGATTCCCCTACACAAGGGGGTATTCCAGGGGCTCCAAGACCTCTGTAAGGAGTTGTCTATCCCTGCACTCAAGACCCTGTGAGGTGCGGTGAGGCCCGTCTCCAGCACGTCATCTGAGCCAAAGGAGTTGTTTCACCCATGAGGATGCGGATTCCAGAGTACCAGTTCTTCTCCAATGACGAGTACAAGCAGCGGATGGAGGCCCTGCGCTCCCGCATGGAGCAGAATGGCGTTGACTGCATGCTGGTGACAACGCCAGAGAACCTCTACTACCTTACCGGCTACCAGACACCGGGCTACTACTGGTGGCAGACCTTCATCGTTCCGACAGAGGACAGCAACGAGCCCGTGTTCATAGCACGGCAAATAGAGTCCTCAAACATTGAGCCTCGGACCTGGGTTGAGGATAGCAGGCCGTACCAGGACTATGACGACTGGATGGCCCACACTAGAGACGTGCTGGTGAGCATGGGCCTGGACAAGAAGCGCATCGGTCTTGAGGACGACTCCTATTTCTTGACCCACAGGGATGCCAAGCGTCTGATGGCGATGCTGCCGGACGCGACTTTCGTGGATTCTTCGGGGCTTGTGGAGCAGGGTCGGTTGATCAAGTCGACGCAGGAGATAGAGTATATCCGCCAGGCGTCGCGGACGGCTGAGGCGGGTCTTGAAGCCGGTATCGAGGCTGTGCGGGTAGGGGCGACGGAGAATGACGTGGCGGCGGCTGTGCACGCGGCCCAGATTCTGGCGGGGAGTGAGTACACCGGCCTGCCAATCTTTGTGAACAACGGGTCACGTTCACGGATGACCCACGCCACCTGGTACCGAGAGCAGTTGGAGCCCGGGCAGACAGTTTTTTTCGAGATCCCGGGCTGTTTTCACAGGTACCATGCCGCGATTGTCCGGCCGGTGTTCTTGGGCGATCCCCCTCCACAGATGCTGAAGACTGCTGAGACGGTCATTGAAGCGCTCAAGACCGCCAAGTCCCACATTAGACCTGGGGTGAAGGCGGGAGATGTCTACGAGGCGGTCCAGAGGACACTGTTCGAAGGTCTAGGTGTTCGTAAAGAGAACAGAACCGGCTACTCCATGGGTATAGCCTTTCCTCCGGATTGGGGTGAGGGGCATATCCTCAGCTTCCATAAGGGGGAGCAGAGACCCTTGCAGGCCGGTATGACCTTCCATCTGGTTAACGGGGTGCGAGTCCCAGGTCTGGGGCACAAAGTGAGCTGCACCGACACGATCCTGGTGACGGAGGACGGCTGCGAAACGCTAACCGACCGCCTCGAGCGGAAGCTGTATGCGAGGTAGTCTCGAACTGGCCCCCGGCAACCTGACTGTGGAACAGCGACGGGACAGGCCTGATCAGCAGGTCTAAGTCGAGCTGACGGGCGGTAATGAGGGCGTCGTAGCCATCAACTGCCCCAAGCCGGACTGTCGTGTCAACCGGTTTGCGAGGCGCAGCGCTTCCCACATCGTGACCTGGTTCGCCGTCAGGACTGGCTTGCCTGCCTCGGAATCAAGCTCGGCGAGATACGGCACGGTGTGCAAAGCCGTATCGGGTACCAGGACCGCATCTACGTCGGGATGGGTATGATCGCGAACAAAGCCCAGCAGCCTCTCACGGTCCATTTCGCTCGCCTCTATCCCCGTCCAGATGGCCATCGAGTCCAGGTGCAACACATCCACGCCACCATCGTTAAGGAACGTCCGAAAGGCATTCGCGAGCTCTTCTGGGTAGGTTGCGGCTATGGCAACACGGCTAATGTCGAGAGCGCGCAGCGCGCTCAGAAACGCCAGGGAGGTGCTGGACGAAGGGACGCCCAGGACATCGGCGATCTTCTGTGCCTGCCGACGAGCGCCTTCCAGACCATAGGTGAAGCTTCCACTTGTGCACGCCCAGATGCAGGAGTCAACTTTGGAGGCCTTCAGCTGCTCGGCGCCTGGGAGAAGGTTCTCAGGAAGTCCAGAACGTTTGACGGACTCTATCGTGTGCACACCCCAGCCTCCGGGATTGGTGTGCACCATGTGGAGGTCAACGGGCGGCACAAAGGCGTCCGCCAGTCGTGGGTAATCGTCGTGGAGCCACTCGTCCTTGGCTCCGTACCCCGGGTACAGGATCCCGATTCTCGCACGTCCTTCAGCACTCATGAAGGACCCTCCCGGCTTGGGTTCTCGCCATCACTTCTGTCAACCCTGGATGAGACCGCTGTCGGTTCCTCCCGTTTGATTTGGCGGAGAAACCGTCTTGTTCGCTCGTGGCGTATATGAAGCTGCATTTTGACCTAAAGTGAAACAGTAACGGAGACGCTGGCTTGAGGACAGGTTGAGGGTAGAATGCGGACGGTCAACTCAGGTCCAGGTCCTCCGCCATCCGGCTGTACCACTGCCCCAGTATGGTGATCTCGTTGGCGAGGTAATAGGCCAAGACACCGCGTGCTGCCCCATCTTTCACAGCCTGAGAGGGCGTTTTGCCACCCGCAGCCTGGAACTGGGAAAGAACCCCCGAGCCAAACTTGCCGTGCTCCTTACACTTGGCGTAGACGAGGTCGCGCGCTTCTGTGACTTTGGGATGGTTGATGTTGCCACGGGCCTCAGGTATCCCAAGGTTCCTCGAGATGCTATGGGACAGGTCAAAGGAACCCACAAACAGTGAGTCGATAGGCGTTGAGAGAATGGCATCGAGGTTCGCGAGGGCCTCCTCGTCCTCGATCTTGCCAATTATTGCCATCTCATGGTTCAACGTGTCGGCCTTTTCGCCCCAGTTCGCCCCGTCAATGGGGTAGCCCATCTGGCGCACCATGTAAGCGGCGCCACGCCGCCCGGCAGGCGGATACTTGGCGGCTTCTACCGCCCGAATGGCGTCCTGCTCCGTTATGGTGTGCCCCACGATGAACCCCATGACGCCCACCTCTGTCAGCTTGGTGATCTGCAGGGGATCAGGCTCCGCTATGCTGGCGATCGGCGTAAGGCCGCCCAGCTCAGCCGCCCGACACAGGTGTTCCACCGTCTCGTAAGAGGCATATGCCGTATGCTCCACGTCCATGTTCACCCAGTGGAAGGGGTAGTTGCCCATGAGCTCAACGAGGGCGGGACTCCCTGACCAGGTGCTGGCTCCAAACGCCGGCTGCCCAGCCCTTACCCGTTGCAGCAGCCGGTTCTCTCTCATGCCTTTCATGTCCCCTCCTTGGCCCGGAGTCTCGCCTGATTTGCCCTCTATCCAGGTGACCGATGCTGTACCGCTGGAGATTCCTTCGAACGCAACTTTCTCCCGATACTTTGCAAGAAATCCAAGCCTCGCGAACCGGCCATGGGGAACGCCGCCTCTATAGGGGCTCCGCTTGGGTCCGGGCCGCACGTCGGCAATACAGAAAATGAAGGTAGTGCCGGGCTTGCACTTTGTCAAGCAGTGATCGCCTTTGTAACTGTTCAACCGGCGGCTCACCCGGTCCACCTGGCGGACGTGGCCCCACCGGAAGCTGCGCAGGAATCGCTTCGACATGGCCGTCCCCGAGATGACAGCCCCGCCGCGCCGACCTCACAGACAGACGGGTTGCTCCAATGTCACGCCATGCGACCACATCCGTGGCCCAGTCCTCGGCAGACCTGCCGCTGTGTCTGATCAGGCCGTCTCGGGCATGCTGTTGGCGCCGGGCGTTCTGGAAGCAGGCATCAGGTCGGTACGGCGGCGTGACGACCCAGTTGCGACCATCGCACATCAAGCGCCCCGAGGCTATAGAACAATCATGGCGATTGACAGCATCAGCAACGGGTTATACAGTTTGAGCCATTCCAGAATATAGCGTAGACGCAGGTCCCGGATTCCACCTGGGAAATTCCGGCTAAATCGCGTGGCGGTGAACGGCCGGTGCGCCAGGCCCTCCCGGAGTCCGCGAGGATTCCCGTAGCTTTGTAATAGTGGCCGAGACCCCGGAGCATGGCCATTTGCCTGGGTCCGGCGTGTGGTGGGATATCGCCCGGCCGGGGTCAGCGGAGGCGGGCTCACCCAAGAGTTGGGGGCCGACTGCGAACGAGAGCGGGAGGGCCCGCAACGGTTCTACTGCTAGACGGCGCGGGTGGGCTGTTCCGACCAAGCCGACACAGGAGGAACTGAAATGGAAGTCCGTGTGGGGACGGCACCCAATTCTTGGGGAGTGGAATTCCCCAGCGATCCGAGGCAGCCTCCGTGGACCCGATTCCTCGACGAGGTGGCCCAGGCGGGGTACGAATGGATCGAACTCGGTCCGTACGGGTACCTGCCCACCGATCTAGCCACTCTCCGACCGGAGCTGGACAGGCGAGGTCTGAAGGTGTCCAGTACATTCGCCATGGGGGAGGGGTGTCTGGGATCACCTGCCGACTGGCCGGAAGTCGAGGAGCAGGTGTTGGGTGCTGGGGAGCTGGTGGCCGCCCTGGGGGCGAAGTTCCTGGTGCTGATCGACGGAACGTACAACGACCTGTCCACCGGTGAGGCCCTGGCCGCAGACCGCCTGGATGGCGACGCATGGAAGCGGCTTATCGACACGACTCACAGGGTGGCCGACATCGCCCGGCAAAGGTTCGACCTTGACCTTGTCTTCCACCCCCATGCGGAGACGCACGTCGAGTACGAAGACCAGATAGAGGCGTTCTTGGACGAGACCGATCCGGACCGCGTCTCCTTGTGCCTGGATACGGGCCACCACGTCTACCGTGGGGGCGATGCGGTGGAGTTCATGCGCAGGCACCACGAGAGGATTCCCTATCTGCACCTCAAGAGCGTGGATGCGGAAGTGCGGAAGGAGGTCGAGGCTGAAGACATCCCGTTCGCCAAGGCCATGGGCATCGGCATGTTCTGCGAGCCTTCGGAAGGGGTTGTGGACTTTGCCGCCCTCCGCGATGTGCTCGACGAGGTCCACTACGCCGGCTGGGCGATCGTCGAGCAAGACATGTATCCAGCGCCATTCGACAAGCCGCTGCCCATCGCAACACGTACCCGGGAGTATCTACGGGAGATCGGGATAGGCTGAGTCGTCCCGGCCTGGCATCTCAGGCAATCAGAAGCTGCGTACATGGCTCAATCATTTGGCGACGGCGTAATGGACATGGGCGAGATGGGGACGGTCCACATCCGCTCCCACGTAGAGATTCCTAAAGTACATGTTCCTGGTGCTGGCCCGCTGTATCAGGAGGACCACCACAGATTGCCATGATTTACGACGGACACTCCTACACGATCCCGGACCAGAGAGGCGACCTCAAGACGCTAGGATTTGACGACCGCCAGCAGTTCACGCGCCATCTTCAGCTAGCTATGGCGACGGACCCACAGCCCGTCTGGCGGGCGCGTGACCGGACACCGGCGGACAGCAGCGCACTTTTGGACCTTTCGGGACCCATCAGCTTTGACGCGCTGAAGGAGGCGAACTTCCGACCGGCCGGCCACGGCCGGTTCATGTGGACGTCAGACGGCGAAGACTACGTCAAACAGGTCCAGCCACCCTCGATGATCGAGCACACTTTCTCTGCAGAGAGCCTGGTCGCCGAGATGGACTACGCCGGAGTGGACATGGCGTTGCTGCACAGGACGCCCTATCTGGGCATCGGAAACGATTTCGTCGCCGACTGCTGCAGGAGATTCCCAGACAGGCTCCAGGGCCTAGCGCACGTCGAGGAGTGGACCATCCGGTCCGACCCAGACGGAGCGGCCGCCAAGCTGGAGAAGGCGATCAATGAGATGGGGCTGCACGGCTTACAGCTTCTGCCTGACCATCTGCCGCTGTACGGTCAGAAGGAGGACTGGGAGGGGCCGGACTTCAAGCCGTTCTGGGATGCTGCTGCGGCGCTGGACATCCCGGTCTTCATCACACCGGGATACTCGTCTCTGGCTACAAGGGGCTGGGCCCAGGCAGACGCAGTCATCGCAAGGCTGCTACAGCTGCGCCAGTTCGTCGAGCGGTATCCGGACATGAGGGTCGTCCTGACACACGGACTGAGCTGGCGGGTCTTCCTCGAAGATGATGGCCTGTCGGTCCCCGACGAGGTCTTCGACGCGCTCCCGCTGGACAGCCCGAACTTCTACCTCCAGGTGATGTTCGCCATATACCTCGGCGGGATGTGGGACTATCCGATGTTGGAGGTGAGGCCGACGATCGAACAACTCGTGGAGCGACTGGGCGTCGACAGGCTGGTCTGGGGAACGGACATGCCGATGGTGATGCGCTTCTACACCTATCGGCAGAACCTGGAGCACATCAGGGTGTGCGCGGACTTTCTGGGCGAGCGCGATATGGGGATGGTCCTGGGCGGCAACATGGTTCGGCCTCATGGGCCTTGCGGAGGAGTAGCGGCCTGCCCGGACGCCTCCGACCGATCACGGCTACGGCGGGAACCACCATCCTAACCTTCCCCCGGCTCGGCGGGGGAAGGGAGAAGAAAGGCTGTCCCGCAGACAGAGAGCTCCGCGGAACCGGTCAATACATGTGCGGTTGTACCGAGGCGGCGATGGTCAGCTCGATGTCCTGGATCGCCTGGGAC
>JAAXIE010000355.1 GCA_012270525.1 Dehalococcoidia bacterium
CCCTGATGGCCCTCAGCACACCCTCCAACTACGCCCTGGAGCAGGTCGCTGGCGCGGCCACTGGTCCCCTCTGGTTCCAGTTGTACCACCGCGGGAAAGACCTCACCTCCATGCTGGTGCGACGGGCCGAGAAGGCTGGCTACAAGGCCGTGGCCATCACCGTCGACACCCCCTTGCCGGGCCCCAAAGAGCGGGACATGCGCAACCGGTACCGCCGTCCCCCAGGCCTGGAGTTGGCCAACTTCACCGGCGAGGAAGCTGGCTTGGGCGTGGCTCCCGGCAGCCCCGCCGCCGCCCGGTGGGAGATGCCCGAGTCGACCCCATTCCTGTGGGAAGACATAAAGTGGCTCCGGGGTGAGACCTCCATGAAAATCGTGATCAAGGGTCTCATCACCGCCGAAGATGCCCACATGGCGGCAGAGCACGGCGTCGACGGCATCGTGGTCTCCAATCATGGTGCCCGCCACATGGACAGCACCCTCTCGTCCATAGAGGCCCTGCCGGAGATGGTGGAAGCCGTGGACGGTCGCACCGAGATATTCCTCGATTCCGGCATCCGCCGTGGCAGCGATGTGCTCAAGGCCCTCGCCCTGGGAGCCCGGGGCGTATTCATCGGCCGTGCCATCTCCTGGGGGCTGGCCTGGAACGGCGAAGAAGGCGTGAGGCTCGCCTTGGAGATACTCCGCACCGAGTTCGACCGGATCCTGGGCTACTGCGGTTGCACCGGCGTCCAGGATGTGCACCCAGGTCTGGTCCAACTCCCCAAGTGATTTCCCGATTACCCAACGGGCCAGGGATCCAGTGTGCCCAGACAACGAGCAGACCCTGCATTGAGCAAGCACAGCACTGAGCAGGCCCCAGCCTGAGCCAGGAGGTAAGACAATGGCGGCCAAGGCCTTCATCCTGATAGAGACCTCCGTCGGGAACTCCCGCAGGGTAGCCGACCTGATGAAGGGGATACCCGAAATCGAGGCGGTAGACGTGGTAACCGGGCCCTATGATGTCATCGCCATAGTCAACGCCGAGGACATGGGAGGCGTGGCCGATTTGGTCACTGGCAGGATCCACAGTGCCGGGGGTGTCACCCGCACCACCACCTGCGTAGCAGTCGGCAGCTAGGCCCACCCAGCCGCCCCCCATCTATCTGGTCGTTCGTGACGGCGAGGCGGCCTCGGTATCAGGAAACACGGGGCAGTTTCAGGTTGGCGAAGGGCACCAAAAAACCTTCCAATTCCTGACCGACCAGTTGGGCGCCGACAAGATGCCGCTGATTTTCAGTGAAGTGTACGAATTGCGCTGGGGCCCATGGCGGGATTCCGCGAAGGCGGAGCCCCACGGCCCGGTCACATACCCCAGCCCAGTCCCCTGAAACGTAGAGCCTCCCCCGCCATCCCAGCCACCCCCCGTCACCCCCGCGAAGGCGGGGACCCTAGGCCCTCCTTCCACACCACCGCCCCCTCGCGCATGCCACACCGCCGTTGACGCCCGCCAGTCTCCCTGTTAACCTGAATGTAGGCTGGGGACTGACCCCGCACGGGTCTCCCCAGCCTTGTCATTCTTCAAACCGCCCGCGAAAAGAGACCCCGCCATGTCAACCCTGGATTCCAGTTCCAGCCCATGGGCCCGCTCCCGCAAGCTACCTGACCCTGCTGCGGCCTACCCCAATGAAACAAATTCGTCAGCCACAACTGAAGCTGGGGGACCCCAAAATGCGGCAAACGTGTCACGTTCCAGGTTCAAAAACTATGAAAAAACGATTTTCAGATACGACCGTCGCCGCCTCCCAGATACAAGCAGCCGTCCGAGTGCCATCCAGGCCCTACCTGTAATGGGACAAATTGCCTCGTCCCAGCTACAAGCAATATGCGACAAACGCGTCCGTGAAGCCCTCTGCAGTTGACAAAGCCTGCCTGCCCATGCACGCTAGACCTATGCGATTCTGAAGCAATTCTGACCGGGACTGGCCACACCCTCCCGGTCTTCATGGAGACTGCCGGAACATGAGACCATCCCTCGCTCTGCTGGTGCTTCCCCTCATCCTGCTGCTCGTGTTGGCATGCGGGGGCGACTCCACTCCATCCACCACAGCTTCACCCGCCCCTACCGCGGTGAGTGAGGTCGTCGCCACGCCTACCCCCACCCCTACTCCCGTTCTCACGACCACGCCAACCCCGGTGTCCACACCCCAGCCGACGCCCGCCCCCACCTCAACGCCCGGACCGACACCAGCCCCCACTCCCGGCCCTACGCCGGTACCCAGCCCCGCTCCGGGTGCTGGCTCGACGCCCGTGTCCACGCCCGACCCCACCCCCGAGCCGACTTCCACCCCCGAGCCGGACCCCACCCCGGAACCGGGACCCGAGCCGACACCCGGGCCACCCCAACCGGTACAGGTCATTGGGAAATATACTGTCTTTGAAGACCCCAAAATTGGCATCCGCTTCAGCTATCCCGAATGGTGGGAGGCCAACAAGCAGGCGGGCTCCTTCGTCTGGATGCGGGCCATCGACCCCAACACCCCCGACTCGCGCCTGCTGCTCTTCACCCTATTCCATGACGTCGATACCCCTCTCGGCGAGAGGCTGGCCGATGCCGTGGAACGGTTCGTCGAGGAGGAGGTCGCACAGGGCTTGGAGACGTCGGTGGAGACCCTCGGCCCGGTGACCCTCGCCGATGGCTCGCTGGCGGAACGCGCCGACATCACCCACCCAGCAGGACGCGACCTCGTCCTGCGCCACCGCATACAGGTGAACGCCCACCGGAGCTTCACCTACGCCCTTGTTCTCACCTCCTATGCCGATGAGGCCTATCGCTTCCAGCGGACCTTCGACACGATACTGACCAGCATCTCGGTGTTCCCGCCCGCCCTCTACGGGGTCGGCCACGACCGGGCCTTCATCATGCTCCTGGGCGAGCCCCAGTCCATGGATCCCCCCGTGGTGCGCGAGACCACCTCCCTGTTCTTCGTGAGCAACGTCTTCAGTGGTCTCGTCCGCTTCGACTCCGACCTGAACGTGGTCCCCGATCTGGCCGAGAGTTGGCAAGTGGACGAAACGGGCACCGTCTACACCTTCACCCTGCGCGACGGCATCACCTTCCACGACGGCCATCCCATCACGGCCCACGACTTCAAGTACTCCATCGAACGGGCCTCGGACCCGGATCTGCGCAGCGACACCGCGCCCCTGTATCTCGGCGACATCGTGGGGATCCGCGAGAAGCTGGCGGGCGAGGCCGACCAGGTTGCTGGCTTGCAGGTGCTGGACGACCGCACGCTGCGCATCACCGTCGATGGCCCCACGCCGGTCTTCCTGCCCAAGCTGTCCTACCCTCCCGCCTACGTGGTCGACCGCCGCGCCGTGGACGGACAAGGCCCCGAATGGTGGATGCGCGAGGACCTGAACGGCTCCGGCCCCTACCGGTTGTGGGAATGGGACCCTGGGCATGTTGTCGTTCTCTACCGGTACGAGGACTATCACACGCCAGCCAACGTGGAATATCTGGTCTCGCCACTGGAAACCCTGCCGGGTGCCACCCCGCTGGAGATGTACCAGGGCGAGGCTTGGGATGCCCTGTTCGTCGGCATCGGCTCTCTGAACGACGTGCGCGAACAACCTGAACTCAGCGAGCAACTGCATGAGTTCGACCAGCTCTCCAGCTACTTCCTTGTGCTGGACGGGACACGCCCGCCCTTCGACGATCCCGACGTCCGGCGGGCCTTCGCCATGTCAGTCGACCGCCAGAAGCTGGTGGATGAGGTGCTGGAAGGGAACGTCAGGCCCGCCAACGGGCTGCTGCCACCCGGTATGCCGGGCTATAGCGAAACGCTGCGGGGCATCGCCTTCGACCCTGAGATGGCGAGGCAACTGCTGGCCGACTCCCAGTATGCGGACGGCCTTCCGCCGATACTCTTCACCGCACCGGAACGGGCCGGGGAACCCTCGGATACCGTCCAGTTCGTGGTGGACTCATGGAAGGAAAACCTGGGCGTGGAGGTCGAGATCGACCTGGTGAGCCCCGAAGAGTACGTCTACGGGGAGGAGGACCTGAAGGAGCACGTC
>JAAXIE010000119.1 GCA_012270525.1 Dehalococcoidia bacterium
GACTTCCGCAGCACCTACGCCACCCTCCTCGAGAAATGGATGGGCGTGGACTTCCACGACATCCTCGGAGGCTCCTTCGAGCAGTTCGATTTCATCAAATAGCCTGAGCGAGACTCCGTGGCTTGCGCCAGCGGCCCGGTGCGCCGGAAGGCCCCTAAACCCAAAAGGGTTCCAGAGGCAGATGAATCCCCTCCCCCTCCGAGGGGGAGGCCAGGACGGGGGAATCGAGAAGAATGGTTACCCAAGTAGCTCCCATAACCTTCCAGTACAGCCACACCATCGGACGTCAGGACCTGCGGGGAGGCAACGGCTTCTTCAACCCCGTCTCCATAGCCCGCGGACCCGATGACAACCTCCATGTCGTCAGCCGGGGCACCGATTCCGCTGCCCTCACGCCCTGCCGGCGTGTCACCATCTTCAACGTCGACGAGGAGTACATCGGCCAGTACGGTCGAAAAACCGGCCCCGATGAGTCCTACGATGACGCCCCCGACGGCACTTTCGTCTGGCCCACCTCAGTGGCGGCCGACTCCCAGGGAGCCTGCTACGTTGCCGACGAATGGGCCAATCGCATCTCCATCTTCTCTCCCAGCGGCGAGTGGATCGGCAAGTGGGGGACCTTCGGCGATGGAGACGGGCAGATCGATCACCCCTCCGGCCTCCACTTCGACCACGAAGACAACCTCTACCTCGTGGACAGCAGCAACCACCGCATCCAGAAGTTCACCAAGGACGGCAGGTTCCTGGGAAAGTGGGGCTCCTTCGGCACCGACGATGGCCAGTTCAACCTTCCTTGGGGCATCGAAATCGACTCAGCGGGCGATGTCTACGTCGCCGACTGGCGCAATGACCGGGTCCAGAAATTCTCCCCCGACGGCCGGTTCCTGATGAAGTTCGGCTCTTCCGGCAAGGGCGACGGCCAGTTCGACCGCCCTACGTCGGTAGCCGTGGACAAAGAAGGGACCATCTACGTCACCGACTTCCGCAACGACCGCCTCCAAGTCTTCGACCCCGACGGTGCTTTCATCACCAAGCTGCTGGGCGAGGCCACCCTCTCCAGGTGGGGTCGAGAACGGTTGGAGCTTGACCCCATGATGTGGCGTGCCCGCCAGATGGCCCAGAGTCTGGAAGAGCGCGAAAAGCCCTTCCAAGGGCCCATCGGCGTAGAAGTCGACAACGACATCCGTGTCTACGTCGTCGAATGCGCCCGCCACCGCGTCCAGATCTTCCACAAGCAATCGAACATCTTTCTGGGCGGTGCTTTGTAGGCGGGCAAGCATTCGTTTCGGTGACCTACTCTCAGGAGGGTTGTCATGGCAACCAAGGGGAAAGCTACTCGCCGCAAGAAGGGAAAGCTTCTCACCGCAAAGATGATGGAAGGGCAGGTGCTGGCTGCCTTACACGAAGTAGGCGGTAAAGCCCATTACAAGACTATCGACGCACAGGTCAAGAAGAACCTGGAGCCGTTTACTCTGATTGAGGAGTTCAGGAAGGAAGTTCAAGACTTCTACTCAACAAGTTTCTCAAGCAAATGCGCAGCCGCCCGCCGTTCCCTGAAAAAGGCTGGATTCTTGGAGGGGGTAGGCGGGAAGGGCGGGAAAGGTCAGTGGCAACTCAAGGTCAATGCACCACCTCCGCCACCTATCGACCCGCCCGACCCCAGGAAGAAAAAAGGGCCCGTCGTCAACCGGGTCACCAACTTCGCCGCGGACGCCGTCCAACTATTGGAGGACAAGTCGGCCCCACCGGACCTCGTGGACGCTGTCAAGGAACTGTGGTGGTTCTATCGGTATCTAATTGTGGACTCCGGCCAAGAGGGTAACCAGAACCTACAAGTGGAAGCGGAGGCCATCAATTTCATCCTTAGCAAAGAACCCGAATGGCGAACAACGCCGCCTAACAATCCTGGCTTCGACCTGTACCGGACCAATAGGAACGGCAAGCAAATCGCTTGGTGCGAGGTCAAGGGTCTGAGCAATGATTTCCGCAGGGTATCGTTGACTCCTACCGAGTTTGAGCACGCCTACAAGAAGGGCGAAAGATACTGGCTTTACGTGGTGGAAGACGTCGGAGGCGAACGTCCGACTCTCATCAGAATACAGGACCCGGCTGGAAAAGCCGAGAGATTCACTTACAGCGACCCGCCTTGGCGCAACCTCGCTGAGGGATAGACCGTTTACCGGCGTACCCGCTCTGGGAACTTGCCTCGTAGCTTCGCCAGCTTGGGGTCGATTACGAACTGGCAGTACATTCCTGCCGAGTTCCGCGCGTAGAACTGCTGGTGGTATTTCTCCGCCTCGTAGAACGTGTCCAAGGGTTCCAGCGTGGTCACGATCGGGCTGCCCTCGATGCCTGAGTCGTTCAAGTCGGCGATCATCGCCTCGGCTTGCGATTTCTGCTCCTCGCTGGCATAGAGGACGGCAGAGCGGTACTGGGTGCCCACGTCCGCACCCTGGCGGTTGAGCGTGGTGGGGTCGTGGGTGGCGAAGAACACCGCCAGCAGTTGGTCGTAGGACACCTCGTCGGTATCGAACTTCACCTCCACCACCTCGGCGTGGCCCGTCGTACCGGTACATACCTCTTCGTATGTCGGGTTGGGGACGTTCCCGCCCGCATAACCTGGGAGCACCGATGTCACCCCCTTCAGGTCCAGGAACACCGCCTCGGTGCACCAGAAGCATCCCCCGCCGAATACTGCCGTCTCCGATGCCATCGCCTTCCCCCCTGGCTACTCAGGTTGCCGTATCGTTCCTCCAATTCTATCAGAACCCAGATAGTCCCATCAGGACTCCATCGAGACCGGGCCGACGTTGACCGGTCATTCCCTTGGTGCTAGCTTGGGCTAACACTCAGACGTCCCCGCACTCGGAAAGGAGAGGTCAATGGCAGGCACGTTGCAGGACAGGATAGCCTTGGTAACCGGGGCGGGCTCCGGCATCGGACGCGCCACCTCGTTGGCCCTCGCCCGGGAGGGAGCCAAGGTGGCCGTGGTCGACATAAGCGATGGCGGCCCGGAAACGGTGCGCATGATCCAGGATACGGGCGGCGAGGCCACCTTCATTCGCGCCGACATGTCGCAGCGGCAGCAGGTGGAAGCCATGGTGCAGCAGGTTGTCGACACCTATGGACGCATCGATTGCGCCCACAACAACGCTGGCATCGCTGGGGACGACCGCTCCCTAACTCACGAGTACTCCGAAGAGGAGTGGGACAAACTGATGGATCTCAACCTCAAGGGGGTCTGGCTCTGCATGAAGAACGAGATCCCCCATATGCTGCGCCAGGGGAAGGGGGCCATCGTCAATACCGCTTCCGTCGCCGGCCTCGTGGGGATGCGCATCAATGCCGCCTACATCGCCAGCAAGCACGGTGTGAACGGCCTGACCAAGATCGCAGCCCTGGAATATGCCGACAAGGGCATCCGGATCAACTCGGTGTGCCCTGGTTACATCCAGACCCCAGCCATCGAGCGCACCATGTCCCGGTTCGCCGACTTCGAGGATAAAGCCATCGCCAGCGAGCCCATCGGCCGCATGGGGCGTCCGTCCGAGATCGGCGAAGCCGTCGTCTGGCTCTGCTCCGACGCCGCTTCCTTCGTCACCGGCAACAACATGGTCGTCGATGGGGGTTTCACCGCCCAGTAGGCACGCGACCTGCACCTGAGCGCCAGAGAACCGCCTGGTCGGCCGGATCTAGTCCGGTTAGCCCCCTTCCATCAGTTGCGCCCAGCGGCCGTAGAAATGCCGCTGGTTGCTTTCGTTGTAGCGGTCGTGGCTGGCCCATGCCCCAGCATCGGGGTCGAAACCTTCATGCCCCAACCCCATCTCGTAGTTCATGGGCAGGCGGCGGCTCATGGGGCCCCAAGCCGTCCGGGTGCATTCCTGCCAGTTGTCTTCGTCGTCCTGTTCGAAAGTGCCCGAAGGTCCGAACCCACGGGCCCCGTACTTGCGCAGGATCTCCTTGATCTCCGGCGGGGCCTCCTTGTCCATGAAGCACCACGCCCAGACCTCAATCTTGTCGGGCCCACGGGGATGCCACACGCGGAAGGTGCGGGACACCGCCCGCAACAGGGAGAAGTTGGGGAACACTGTCCCCACCGTGGGAACCATCTTCTCAACCCGAGGCCCCAAGCGTTCCCGGATTTCGGGCAGAATCGACTCCTCGTAGGCGAGCAACTCCGGGATGGGCGGGTCCGCCGAGTCGGCTGGGTCGATCACCAGGATGCTGTGCCCGTTCCCCGGCGACAACTGCCTCCCACCCGGGCTCTGCTGGATTGTGCCTGCACCTGTGCTGAAGCCGGTCCGTATGGCTGCCAAATGCGTCCATGGCACATGGTAGGAGTCCCCGGCAAAGTTTTCGGCGGGAAACTTCCAGTTACAGGGAATCACCCACTTGTGCATTCCGGGAAACACCTCGATGCCACCCTCTCGCCGGTCGAAGAAGGCATCCAGGTACCATTTCATCTCCCCAAGGTAGTCATTCAGTGGAGGGGCTTCCGGGTCAAAGGTGGCGAACACAAGGCCCTTGTAGGTGTCCAGTTGGGCCACGGGCGACAGACCCCACCTGGAGGTGTCCAACTCGTCGTAGTAGGCTTCCTTCAGGCTTGGCACGGCGATGAGCTTGCCGTCGCTGCCATAGGTCCAGCCGTGGTAGGCGCAGACGAAGGCCGATGCGTTGCCCGAATCGGCACGGCATACCCGGTTGCCCCTGTGCCGGCACACGTTGAGAAAGGCCCGCACCACCCTGTCCTGGCCACGGCTCACCAGCACGGGGTCCTCGCCCATGTAGGTCGAGAAGAAATCTCCCGGGTTTGATATCTGCGATTCGTGACACAGGAACAGCCAGCAACGGGCGAAGATGCGCTCCAGTTCCTGACGGTAAATCTCGTCCTCGATGAAGATGCGCCTGCTCACCAGACCGTTCTCCGAGTCCACCAAGCCCCTTACGCCGGTCGCCATAGTGCGCCTCCTCCGGCTGTTCTCGGACTACCTGCTTTGTCTCCCGGTCCAACTCCCCTAGCATCCTAGGCATTTGCGGTCTCGTCGACGTCTCTCACCGATAGTAGGCTCAACCGCGGGCCATGTTCCAACCGTATTCCTATCCGCCCGTTCTTCCCCGCCGTTGATATCCAGTAGACGTCGGGCAACGTCACGATATCCAGGGCAAGGTACGCAGTCAACCGTGTGGTGGGGTCGAACGGGCGGGGTGTGGAGCGGGTAACGG
>JAAXIE010000225.1 GCA_012270525.1 Dehalococcoidia bacterium
GCTCCATGACGTGGCACCAGTGGCACGCGGAGTAGCCGATACTGAGCAGTATCGGCTTGTCTTCTACCTGGGCCCGGGTCAGCGCCTCCTCACCCCAGGGGTACCATTCAACGGGGTTGTGAGCGTGCTGGAGCAGGTAGGGGCTGGTCTCGTGGATCAACCGGTTCGGCATATTCGTCACCTTTTCGGGCATTCGGTCGGCACTGGCAAACCGTGCAGGGGGCCGCGGTGTAGGGGATGGCCCATGCTAACATCCCGCAGTTCCAGAGGCTACCTAGAAAGCCCGGTGGCTGCTGCTTATACTCTGTACCAGAGAACGGCAGCAACAGAGAGCGGCAACAAGAGAGAGCGGCAACGGCATGAACTATCGCACCTTGCCCAGAACGGAGTTGGAGCTTTCCGAGGTGGGCTTTGGCGTTTGGACAGTGTCGACCCCCGGTTGGGGAACGTCCAGCGTTGAAGACCAGCACCTGCTGCTGCGTACCGCCTTCGAGTCGGGAATCACTTTCTTCAGCACGGCGGACCTGTACGGCGAAGGCTATGGCGAAGGGGTGCTGGCGGCCGCCTTGGGCCGGGAGCGTCACGATATCGTGATAGCCACCAAGGGTGGTTACGATTTCTACGACAAGCTGGACCCCCTGCCGGGACCCTGGCCACGACAGAAGTTCCAGCCCGATTTCATCCGCTACGCCTGCGAGCAGAGCCTGCGCCGTCTCAGGACAGACTACATCGACCTGTACCAACTCCATTACGCCGACATGTGGGCACTGGAAGACGAGGAGCTATTCGGCACGTTGGAGGAATTGGTCAAAGAGGGGAAGATCCGCTATTACGGCGTCTCCCTGGGCCCATCCATGGACGTGGAGGGTGGAAGGCTGGAGGAAGCCCACGTCGCAATTTGCGAACGCAACGCCCATTCGCTGGAAATACCCTACAGCATTTTGGAACAGCAACCCGCCCTGCAGTTATTCCCCATGGCATCCGACCGTGACATCGGCATACTGGGCCGGGAACCCCATGCCCACGAAGCCCTCGCCAGCAAGCTCGCTGCTGGAGTCTCGGTTTCGGCGGATGAACCGGGCCTGACTGCCCGCCAGCGCCAGATGGCCCTGGCCCAGAAGCATGCCCAAGAACTCCGGTTCCTCGCCGAGGACACCGGTCGCACCGTGGCCCAGAGCGCGCTGCGCTTCTGCCTGGTCCAACCGACCGTCATATCCGTGCTTCCAAACATCACCACGCTGCAAGACCTGGCGGAATACGCGTCGGCCCCCGATACCGCAGAGTTGTACCCCGAAGAAGAGGAACGGTTGCAGGAGCTGTGGGAAGAGCTGTTCTGCCCCGAGGAGTATCGACCCCGTGAGGAGGAGTGCTGACCGCTTCCCTCTACCTGCCCTGCGTTTTCGCCCAAAGCGACAGTCTCACTGTCGCCAACCCTTACCCTGATTGCCCTATACTCCTGTTTGGTTGCGCACATAGCATCCGGCGTCACCTGTGATCCCTCCTATCTCTAATCAGGCAATCTCTTATGACACCAGCATAGGTTTGGTTCGGTTACCTCAAATCGACCGAGAAAGGCGGACCAGTATGGCCCAGACCCGCAAGATGGTGTACCGATTCGACGAGGGAGACGCGCGCATGCGCGACCTGCTGGGTGGCAAGGGGGCCAACCTGTGTGAGATGGCGGGCCTTGGCCTGCGCGTGCCTCCAGGTTTCGTCATCACCACCGAGACCTGTCGCGCCTATTACGATGCGGGAGGGCGGTTTCCAGATGGCCTGTGGGACGATGTCCAGGCATACATGTCCCATGTGGAGAGTTCGGCTGGCCGTGGCTTCGGCTCCGGTGATGCGCCACTGCTAGTTTCGGTGCGCTCCGGGGCCCCCATCTCCATGCCGGGCATGATGGACACCATCCTGAACCTCGGCATCAACGACCACACGGTGCACGGGCTGGCCCGCTTGATGAACAACCAGCGCGTCGCCTTCGATGCCTACCGTCGCTTCGTCGATATGTACGGGCGTATCGTGTTGGGCGTCGACGGGGATGTCTTCAACGAAATCCTGGACCACCACAAATCGCAGGCTGGGGTTACCCAGGACCAGGAATTGGACGTGGGCCAACTGCGGGCCATCGTGGCCGACTTCCAGGCCGCAGTCCGGCGAGAGGCGGGCGTCGACGTCCCGCAAGACCCTTGGCAGCAGTTGGAAGGAGCCATCGACGCCGTCTTCAGCAGCTGGAACGGTGCCAGGGCCATCACCTACCGCAACGCGCGGGGCATCTCCCACGACATGGGCACCGCCGTCAACGTCATGGCCATGGTATTCGGCAATCTGGGGGATGACTCCGGCACGGGCGTGCTCTTCACGCGGAACCCTTCCACCGGGGAGAGGACGCTCTTCGGCGAGTACCTGATCAACGCCCAGGGCGAGGACGTGGTGGCTGGCATCCGTACCCCCCAGGACATCTCCAGCCTTTCCCAGTCCCTGCCCAGTGTGTACACAGAACTCGAAGGCATCGCCAGCGGTCTGGAGTCCCATTACCGCGATGTGCAGGACATCGAGTTCACGGTCGAAGCCGGGCGGTTGTACGTCCTGCAGACCCGTAACGCCGCCCGCGCTCCTCAAGCTGCCGTGACCGCAGCCGTGGACATGGTCAACGAGGGCGTCATCACCCGCGAGGAAGCCTTGGCACGCATCGACGCCGAGGACCTGGCCTCCCTCTTCGTTCCCCAGTTCCAGACTTCGGAGAAGGAGCGGGCCGTTCCCCTGGCTCGTGGTACCGGGGCATCGCCCGGGGCATGCGCTGGCCATGTCTATTTCGACAGCGAGGCCGCCATCCAGGCATCGCAGGAAGGCATCCCAACGGTGCTGGTGCGTCCTGAGACCGATCCCGAAGACATCGGCGGCATCCTGGCCTCGGTGGGAGTTCTCACCAGCCGGGGCGGCGTCACCAGCCATGCGGCCGTGGTCACCCGTGGCTTGGGAAAGGCATGCGTTGTCGGTTGCGAGGAGATCCGCGTCGACCTGCACGCCCGCGAGTTCGTGGCCAGCGGGCGCACCGTTCGGGAAGGCGACCAGATCAGCATGGACGGGGCGACCGGCGAGGTCTTCGCTGGCCTCATACCAACCTTCCAACCCGACCTTGAGAGCCAGACCGAGGCCCAGGTGGTCCTGTCATGGGCCGACGATTCGAGCCAGCTCGGCGTGCTGGCCAACGCCGACACGCCCGACGATGCCCAGCGCGCCCGGGCCATGGGGGCCCGTGGCATCGGACTCTGTCGCACCGAGCACATGTTCCTCGGCGACCGCGTTCCCCTGGTGCGGCAGGCCATGCTCCACGCCGCCGAGGCCGAGCGTTGGCTGCAGCAGCACCAGAGCGACGGCACGGAAGAACCCATCGACGTGCGTGAGTACCGCGAGGCCTTGGCCCAGCTTCACCGGCTCCAGACCGACGACTTCACCGGCATCCTGCAGGCCATGGACGGGCTTCCAGTGATCATCCGCCTGCTGGATGCCCCCTTCCACGAGTTCATGCCCGACCATGCCGACCTCGCCCGCCAACTGGAAGCCCTCACCACCCGCGAGATGCCCGATGCCGAGGTGGAGCGCGAGATACGGATTCTGAAGCTGGCAGAGTCGGTCATAGAGGCGAACCCCATGCTGGGTCACCGTGGATGTCGCGTGGGCATCACCTTCCCGATGATTTACGACATGCAGGTGGACGCCATCATGACTGCCAGTGCCCAGCTACAGAAGCAGGGTCTGCATCCGAGGCCGGAAATCATGGTGCCTCTGACTTCCCACGTGAACGAGATGACCTGGCTGCGGAACCGGCTGCTGTCGGTGATGGAGCGGGTCCAGAGGGAAGCGGGAGCCGAGGTCGACTGCCCCTTCGGCACCATGATCGAAACGCCACGGGCCGCCATCACTGCCGACCAGGTGGCCCTCGAATCGGACTTCTTCAGCTTCGGCACCAACGA
>JAAXIE010000344.1 GCA_012270525.1 Dehalococcoidia bacterium
ATCCCGGAGGAGCCCCTCTCCTTCGGTATGGCGGCTGGCGTGGGACTCGCCTTGGACGCAGCACTAACGGTGACGTTGCTCGCACTGGAAAAGATAACGAACGCCGAAGGCAGAGACGAAGGTCTCGCCGAAGGAAGCCGCCGAGCGCGCCGGTCTCATATTCCCGGAACCGCCACCCGATGAACGTCACGGCCTTGGATCCCAGTGTCCTAGCCCGTCGGTGCGATTGACCAAGCACCGCACCGAGTTTCGTGGCTATCGGTTCCTGTCCCTCGACCACACGACCAGTTCCCTGTCTTCCCGTGCGCCACCTCACCCCACCCCATTCATACGCCTGCGCAATACCCGCCCCGGCAGGGCCCCCGTATGCTCCCCTTCGTCGATGACCACCTCGCCGTTCACCACCACTGTCGAAACACCGGCGGCGTACCTGTGGGGATCGTCATAGGTGGCGACCTCGGCCACGGTGTCGGGATTGAAAATAGCGACGTCCGCCCAGTTCCCCTCTTCCAGGGTGCCACGGTCCACCAGTCGCAGGGCCTCCGCCGACCCGCCCGTCATCTTGTGTATGGCAGTATGCAGCGGCAGCAGACCGAGATCGCGCACGTAATGCCCCAGCACCCGCACGAAGGTCCCGTAGAACCGGGGATGTGGCTTGCCTTGGCCGGTGACCCCATAAGGCGCTAGCGAGTTGCCATCCGACCCCACCAGGATCATGGGTGACTGGAGTATCCGCTGCACGTCCGGTTCGTCCATGGACGTGACCACGATACGAGTATGGCCCCGGTCTTCCAGCAGAATGTCGCACGCCGCGTCCAGTTGGTCGATGCCCCTCGCCTCAGCCACTTGCCCCACCGTCTGCCCCGCAAGCTCGGGAGTCTCGGGACTGATGGCGATGCGCACCGCGTGCCACGACTCCACCCTGCCGAAGTTGGTGAGACCGTTCTGCAGGATGTCGCCTCTCATCCTCTCCCGCGCCTCCCCATCCCGCAGACGCTGCAGCATGGCTTCCACGCCACCTTCGTGCACCCACACTGGCAGCAGGTTCCGCAACGGGTTGGTGCCCGCCGTGTACGGGTACTGGTCGCAGAAGAGTTGCACTCCCCGCTCCCTGGCTTCGGCGATGAGGGACAACAACGACGACACATCACCCCAGTTGTCGGTGCCGGATAGCTTCAGGTGCGCGATCTGCACCCGCACCCCAGCCGTCTCTCCGATATCGATTGCCTCCCGCACTGCGTCAAACACATGGTTGGCTTCGTCCCGTATGTGAGAAGCATAGGTAGCCCCATACCGCTTCAGCACACCGGCTAGAGCCAGCAACTCCTCGCTCTGGGCATAATTCCCAGGCGCGGTGAACAGGCCGGTGGACATCCCCAGAGCCCCCGCCTCTAGCCCTTCCGCCAGCAACGATTCCATATGCGTCTGCTCCCTCTCCGTCGGGGCCCGTGCCTCCAGCCCCATCGCCATCAGGCGTAACGTTGCATGCCCCACCTGCATCACGGTGTTCACCGAAATGTCTGGCCAGCCGTCCAGGTAGTCAGAGAAAGTCCGGGATCCGTAGTCCAGCCATGGTGCTCCGGCTCCCAGATAGTCCTGCAACGCTTCCGCTTTGCCAGGCAGGACCGGCGCGGTGGAGTAACCGCAGTTGCCCGCCACCTCCGTGGTGACGCCCTGGCGTATCTTGCTCTCCGCCCTCGGATTCAGTGGCAGCGTGAAGTCGGAGTGGGTATGAATGTCGATGAATCCCGGTGCCACCACCTGACCCGAAGCGTCTATCACCCGCCGGGCCTCGCGCCCCGAGCAGTACCCCACGCCCACGATCCGCCCTTCGCTGATAGCGACGTCGGCCTCACGTCCCGGCACACCCGTCCCGTCGATCACCTGACCCCCTCGAATCAATATGTCATCCATCCGTTCCACTCCTCATAATGCTCGGCCTCTACCCAAGCCGCGTCGATCGCTTCCGCCTATCCTAACCTCACTCCGACCAAGGGGAAAGATTCGGCACAATGCCATAGCTGGTTGGCTGCATGCTACAATCTAGCTTCATATGAATCCGATGGATGCCTTCTGAGTGCCCACGAGATTCGGTCAGCCCAGTGGCCGCGGTCTAGCCCCTCTCACAGCCATAGCCGACGCCGGGGCGACCCCTGCGACGCTGCCGTATTCCCGCCCCCAACATAACCTCCCCGTGAGATACACATGACGACACAAGTTGCCACATACCGCGAAGCCAGTCATCAGCTACTCGCTCAGGCCGAGACCGAACTGCTGGCAGGCGACCTGCGCCAAGCCTCGGAAAAACTCTGGGGCGCCGCAGCCCAGACAATTAATGCTCTCGCTCAACACCGCGGTTGGGACCACTATTCCCATCACCTGCTCATCAGGACCGTCGCCAATCTGGTCGCTGAGACCGGCGACTCCGACATCGACAACCTCTTCGGCGTTGCTCAGAGCCTCCACACCAATTTCTATGAGAATTGGCTGCTCCAAGAGCTAATCGAGAACCGCCTCCGCTCGGTTCAGCGGTTCCTTGCCAAGCTCGATCCCATGCTGGACGACTAAGCCCCAACCTCTCACACGAGCACCGTCAGAATCGCCCATCTTGCCGGACACCGCTGCGGTGCCCAGCCGGGAAACCCACAAGCCGTGCACTCCCCTAGCCAACGAACCTAAACGATTTGGCAGCCAGGGTCGCCACATGATTTCCGATGGCCAGCGACGCCGTCGCACCGGGTGACGGTGCGTTCAGGACGTGCACCGCCCCTCCGCCCTCCTCAATGTGGAAGTCGTCCAGCAACCTCCCCGTCCCGTCCACCGCTTGCGCCCTGACCCCGCTGCCTCCAGGCTCTACGTCCTTTGATTCGATGGATGGCATCAGCCGCTGCAGGTCCTTCACGAACACCGACTTCATGTACGACCGGTGCATCTCGCCGATTCCGACCTTCCAGAACCTCCTCGTCATTCGCCAGAAGCCACCGTAGGTGAAGGTGTCCCACGTATCCCCTGGGTTGAACCTGCTCTTGGTATAGCCTTCCCGGGCCGTGGCCAGCACCGCGTTGGGCCCCGCCTCCACAATGCCGTGTATGCTCCGCGTGAAGTGGACTCCCAGAAAGGGCATCGCTGGGTCAGGCACCGGGTAGATCAGGCCCTTCACCTTGTGTCGGCTCTCTGGACGCAGCACGTAGTACTCGCCCCGGAAGGGAACGATCTTGACCCCGGGGGACACCCCCATCATGCGCGCCACCCGGTCGGCGTGAAGCCCACCGCAATTGATCAGGTGCCGCGCGTTGATGGTGGAGTTGCTCGTGCGCAGACGCAGTCCTTCCCCCGCACGATCGATCCCCACCACCTTGGTGCCGGTGATCGTATCCCCACCTGCCTGCCTGAATTTTTCGGCATACGTCTGCGCTACCTGCACGAAATCGATGATGCCCGTGTTCGGTGAATGCAGGGCGCGGACCCCCTCGGCGTTGGGCTCGATTTCCCGTAACTCCCCAGGCCCCAGTATCTCCAGGCCTTCCACGCCGTTTGCCACCCCGCGACGGTGCAACTCCTCCAGACGGGGAAGCTCCTCTTCCCGGGTGGCCAGTATGATCTTGCCGCACCGCTCGTAACGGATCCCGTTCTCGTCGCAAAACCGCGTGAGCAACTTGCCACCAGTCACGCAGAACTCCGCTTTGCGCGAACCCGGGCGGTAATAGATGCCTGAGTGTATGACCCCGCTGTTGTGGCCCGACTGGTGGGTCGCCAGTTCCTTTTCCTTGTCCACCACTGCTATCCCGCGCCCCGGACATAACTGGCTCAGACGCATGGCCGTCGAAAGCCCGACGATTCCTCCACCCAGGATCACAACGTCATAGTCGACTGATGCCATGACCCCTCCTTGAGCTCTTGTCAGGCTGAATCACGAAGCAGTCCGTCGTCGGGTCGCTAGTGATGATGAGGTTCCTGCGGTAATCCGAAGGCCACAGCCACTTCCTCGCCCCACGGTGCCGTGACCTGCTGCACCGACACGCTGTAAGCCTCGCCCCGTCGCTCCTGCTGCAGGTAAGTCTCCAGCTTGTGCAACGCATCCGTGCCGACGCAGTGGATCCTTCCGCAACAGCATTGCTCGTGGACGGCCTCGCCCGAACCCCGCTCATAACGGGCACGTGGCTTGCAACCGCACTCGCAGTCGTAACGTACCTCCACCACATCCGGTCGATTCATCGGTGAGCGTACTACGTATTCCATCATCCGCCCTCTGCGTTCGTGATTGGCGTCCTGCTGGGGAATACTATACCCGAATCCTTGCGCTCCGCAGCCGCAGTGAGTTGCTAACTACCGATACCGAACTGAAGGCCATGGCAGCTGCCGCCATCACCGGGTTCAGGAACCCGAAATCCCCCAGGATGTAGCGCAGGGGGCCCACCGGCACCCCCGTGCTGCCAAACACCAGGTAGAGCACCCCAGCCGCTACCGGTATCAGGGCTGTGTTGTAGAAGAACGCCCAGAACAGGTTCTGCCGGATGGTGCGAATGGTGGCCCGCGACAGCCCTATGGCTTCCGGCACCCCTCGCAGATCGCCACGCATCAGGGTGACCTGCGCAGTCTCCATCGCCAGGTCAGTGCCGGTGCCCATGGCGATGGCCACGTCCGCTTGCGCCAATGCTGGGGCATCGTTGATGCCATCCCCCACCATGGCCACCACCCTTCCCTGTGCCTGCAGCCTCTTCACTTCCGATGCCTTGTCCTGGGGCAACACCTCGGCGACGACGCTGTCTATTCCTGCTTCCAGTGCAACTGCCTCCGCAGTGGACCTGTTGTCTCCGGTCAGCATCACCACTTCCAACCCAAGCCGTTGCAGCGAACCCACCGCTTCTTGCGATTCCCCTTTCAGGGTGTCCGCCACCCCTACCAAGCCGACCACCCGCTGGTCCACACTGATCCACATCGCAGTCTTCCCTTGCAACGTGAGTTGCAGGGCACGGTCTTCCAAGCCGTTCATCCCCAACCCCTGGCCGGACAGCAGACCCGTATTGCCGAGAGAAACTGCCCTCCCTTCAACCTCGGCCTGCACTCCATGGCCGGGAAGAGCTTGGAAGCGGATAGCCTCGCTCAAGGCCAGCCCACGCTCCACCGCAGCCCTTCGCACCGCCAGCCCCAGCGGGTGTTCCGACCCCGATTCCGCTGACGCCGCCAGACGCAGCACCTCGTCCTCCCCCATGCCACCAGCGGCAACCAAGTCCGTCACCACGGGCTGCCCCCGGGTCAGGGTGCCGGTCTTGTCCAGCACCACGGTTGTCACCGTGTGCGCCCTCTCCAGTGCCTCTGCATTGCGTATCAGGATGCCCTTCTCCGCCCCCTTGCCCGTGCCGACAATGATGGCGGTTGGGGTCGCAAGCCCCAAGGCGCACGGACAAGCGATCACCAGCACGGCAACCGCGTTCAGGATGGCTATGGTCAGGGCCGGCGACGGTCCCCAGTACACCCACATCCCCAAAGTGACCAACGCCACAACCAACACCGCCGGCACGAAATACGCAGCCACCACGTCCGCGGTACGCTGTATTGGTGCCTTCGAGCCTTGCGCCTCCTGCACCAGTCGTATCACCTGCGATAGCACCGTGTCCGTCCCCACACGGGTAGCCCTGAAGCGTAGACCGCCCGTCCCATTCAGGGTGGCAGCGTACACCGTGTCCCCCGCCGCCTTGTCCACCGGCATGCTCTCGCCGGTGAGCATCGATTCGTCCACCGTCGAGATTCCGGCCACGACCTCGCCGTCGGTGGCTATCTGCTCGCCGGGACGCACCACCACGACGTCGTCGACCGCCAGTTGGTCGATGGGCACGTCGGTCTCAGTCCCGTCTCGCACCACCCGCGCCGTCTTGGGCCTCAAGCCCAGGAGCTTTTGGATGGCGCTGGAGGTCTGGGACTTGGCGCGGGCCTCCAACAGCCTGCCCAACAGCACCAAGGTGATGACGATAGCGGAGACCTCGAAATATACTCCGGTTCCGTGACCGAAAACGCTGTTGGCGTAGACCAGGCGAGCCTCTGCGAAGTAGCCCTCGAAGACGGTCAGCAGGGCGCTGTAGCCGTAGGCCACGCTGGTCCCCAGGGCGATGAGGGTGTGCATGTTGGCCGTCCGCCGCTTGAGCGCGGCCCAGGCACCCTGGTAGAAGGCGGCCCCAATCCAGAACTGCACCGGCGT
>JAAXIE010000265.1 GCA_012270525.1 Dehalococcoidia bacterium
CCGTAACGCTGAGTGTCCTTGCGGCTCTTACGCTGGTATTCGTGCTGCTCACGTATCCGCTGACCAGCACGGCCATCATCTCCGCAGCTCGACTCACCAAGTCGCCCAGGGTTGCGACAGCGAGTGCAGACGAGTTGGAGGAGGATGAAGGAGGGTGAGGGGATGCCGACGGAGAGAACTGATCCGGAAGATGCATGCGGAGAAGGTACTCCGTTGGTTCAACCGCGCTGGGTCTTAAACCCGCGTGCGTGGTGGTGGAGTTTCCTCGAACTAGGCCACCTCCTCCGCTGCTCGCTTAACACGGCCCTTTGTTTCCAATGTACAACCTTTGCAATCCTACCTGCCTTTCCGCTATCATCAACGCTGATTCCGCTATAGAATAGGATGCGGAAGCGGGATTCGTGTACCCGCCAGGAGGTGATTGTTGTCTACATATGCCGTAGAGGTGGTCTACAGGGGCATCTTTCAGAAAAGCCTGTCCCGGAATATCTGCCGTTCCATTGTCCTCGCGAGCCGGCTTGAGGGGAAGATTGGCACTGCCTTTGGTCGCTACGGAGACTCGCCGGAGCGCAACGGAATACCAGCCAAGTATTTTGCGGTCGTGTCCGACAATGCCGTTGAGCTGGAAGAGTACCTGGCCCAGTACGAGCCCACCGAGGTGGACGTCTCTATTGTGGTTGACGATACGTTGTGCAAGGGTGTCGAGTCGTGGGCCTGGTACGGTTTGCAGCCGATTAACGCTCTGACCAAGCCGGGCGGCACCGTGCTTGTCACCTCCTACCAGGACCCGGAGCAGCTGAAGGAGGACATCCACGTTAAGGACAATCCTTACAACCTGGCCATCGTCAAGGGGTCCAAGAGCTTCTCGGGTCTTTGGGTCTACAAGGACGATCATACGGATGTGCGCGTGCTGGGAGCGCTGGCCCGGGTATGTCCCGACATGGTCAGCCTGGATTCCTACCGGAACGCCATTCTGCAACAGTGGGGCAGCGAGGCTAAGGTTGTCTCTGCCCAGCGTTCCCACGAACGGGTGCATATTACGCCCGTCGAGCCGGGTGAAGGCAACGAGCAGGAACCCTTCAGCTTTGATATGCCGGGCTGGCAGGAGATGGAGGAGGCGCTGGTTATACCCGGAATTACCCAGGGTGGCGGATTCCGCGGAGGCGAGGGCGGTTTTGAACCCGTTCGCAGCGCGGTGTTCAAGAAATTCTCGACCCGCACCATGCGTCCGGTGGTGAACTTTGAGACCTGCACCAAGTGCACCCTCTGCTGGCTGCAGTGCCCCGACTCCTGCTTCGACGTGACGCCCGACGGGCTGTACGACGCCAACATGGAAGCGTGCTGCGGCTGCGGCGTCTGCGAGGACGTTTGCCCGGTTCCCAACTGCATAACCATGGTCAACGAAGAAGCCTTCGGCGACAACGACAGCCAGTATGAACACTGGCAGAAGGACCGGGACGGTTACATGGGGTGGCTTCAGGAGAAGATGTCTTTGGGCAAGAGCGAACGCCGGTCTCACGGGTTCCACCACGTGGGCCAGTACCAGGAGGAGCTTCTGGCGGAGGTGGGCAGTGACGACTAAGGCAGATGTCCAGACCCTTGAGACAGAGGAACTGATAAGCGGCAGCGAAGCCATCGCGCGGGCCTGCGCCCTGGCCGACGTGGACGTAATCACCGCCTATCCCATCCGTCCCTACGACACGGTCATGCAGTTCGTGTCCAAACTTATTGCCGATGGCGAGCTCACCTGCGAGTACATCGTGGCGGAGAGTGAGCATTCCCAGTTCGAGATAGTGAAGCACGCCTCCGCCGTGGGAGCGCGGGTGTTCACCGGGTCCAGCGGCGTGGGCTGGTTCTACGCTTTCGAGGCCCTTGCCGTCACCTGCGGCCTCCGGCTGCCCATGGTGGCCATGGTGGGCAACAGGGCGCTGGACGATCCGGGTGCCTTCGGTTGTGAACATAACGACGCCCTGGCCGTACGCGACCTGGGGTGGATGCTGAACTGGGCCGCCACGGCTCAGGACTGCATCGACACTGCATTCCTGGCCTGGCGCGTGGCGGAAGATCCCCGCGTTTTCCTCCCAGTCGCCATCAGCACAGACGGGGCCTTTTTGACCCACTCCCAGCAGATAGTGAAGGTTCCGGACAAGAGCCTGGTGGACCGGTTCCTGCCTCCCTATGACCGGGGCAAATTTCAGCTTCACCCGGACAACCCGATTACGATTGCGCCCCAGGTGAACGAGGACTGGCTCATGGAGATTCGCCGCCAGACGGACGCAGCCATGCGCCGCGCCCGGGACGTTATCATTGAGGCCCACGAAGATTTCAAGAGCATCTTCGGCCGCGGCGGCGACCCCTTTTTGGAAGAGTATATGACGGACGACGCGGACGTGGTGCTGATGGGAATGGGAACGCTCACCCTGCCTCTGAAGGTCACGGTGCGGCGTCTTCGAGAGCGGGGGCATAAGGTGGGATTCATCCGGGTCAAGTGGTTCCGTCCCTTCCCCACGCCGGAGATAATCGAGAGTCTCTCGCGCTTCAAGGCGGTGGGGGTCATCGACAGGGACTACTCGTTGGGTTCGCCGCTTAACGGGGGTGTGCTCTTCAACGAGGTTCGTTCCACAATGTATTCGTCCCACGCCAGGGTTCCCATAATCGGCTTTGTGGCCGGTCTGGGGGGCCGAGAGATAACCCTAAAGGCAACCCGGGAGATGTTTGAGATTACCGAGAATGCCGCTGAAAACGGTGCGGCTGAGCAAGAAATTCACTGGATTGGAGTGAGGGAGTAGAGCCATGACAACCACTCAACAGCTGACCCCCCTGAGGGGTGTGAAGCAGTCGCCGCTGGAGGAGTTCTTCACTTCCGGCCATCGAACGTGTCAGGGCTGCGAGTCGGCCCTGGTGATGAAGCTGATGATCAAGGCCGCCGGGCCTCGGACCATCGTCCTGGGCAGCACGGGCTGCATGTACGTGGCCAACACCACCTACTACTCCACGCCTTGGGTGGTGCCGTGGATGCACACCCAGCTGGGCTCGTCCGGCTCCGCCGCCCTCGGCACCGCCGCGGGACTCAAGGCCCTCATGCGCAAGGCGAAGATGAAGGACGAACCTATCAACGTCATCGCCTTCTGCGGCGACGGCGGCGGCGTGGACATGGGCCTTTCGGCCATCTCTGCCGCCCTGACCCACAATGACTACAACCTGCTCATTCTGCTCTATGATAACGAGTCCTACGCCAACACGGACATCCAGGTTTCAGGCTCTTCCCCATGGGGCGCAAACTCCACCTTCAGTCCGCCGGGCAGCGTCCACCGCATCATGAACCGACGCTGGAAAAAGAACACGGCGGGTATGCTGGCGGCGGGACATCCCCAGGTTCGCTACATCGCCACGGGATGCGCCTCCTACGCCACGGACATGATGAACAAGGTGCGGAAGGCTCTGAGCATTGGCGGCCCCACTTTCATCCACACCTTTGACCCGTGCCCCAAGGGCTGGGACTACGACCCGATGTATTCCCATGAGCTTGGCATGCTGGCGGTGCAGACGGGCATCTGGGTCCAGTACGAAATCGAAGATGGGAAGATAACCCTCAACGGCCCCTCGCGGCTGCTTGCCCGGGGCAGGCCCCGGCTGCCCGTGGGGAAGTACCTGGAACGCCAGGGCCGGTTCGCCCACTTCACCAAGGAAGACGTGGCCTACTTCCAGGAGCAGGTGGACGAGATGTGGGAGCGGTGGTGGATCCCAGGGGTGGTGCCGCCAGGCCTTGCCGAGGAGTAGGTAGAGCGGGCCGGCCTACTCTACCTCGGCCATCAGCGCTACGAATTGGGCAATCTTCTCCACCTCTGGCCCCACCATGTCAGCGGTGAGCCAATTCTCGTAGAAGTTGATGTGCAGTCCGCTGGCTGTCACAAAGAGCGAGTTTAGTTCGCGATTGCCGGTTTCCCTAGCCAGGCGGCTGACGACGCTGAACAGAGAGGCATGGGTCTTGTGTTCCCAGCCGCGGCCCTCGGCCACTGCTTTCACTGCCTGGGCTGCCGCGCCCCAGCTTTTCTCCGAAGCCTGCCGCACGTCACCTCGAGCCAGTTCTTGGCGCGCTTGTTCCAACAGCTGCGCCGCTGCGCTCCGATAGTGCGTTTCGGTGGTCATTGGCGCTCTCCTTCGTTCTAGGGCTGGGTGTGCTGGACAAGATTGTCGCACCTATTATACGGGTTTGCCTGCCATCTGTGATAGAAAGCGAATCTGTTTGCAGCACACGTACTCCTCGGCAAGGCGCGGCCATTCTCGCAGTGTGTTGCGAGTTTGATGTTAAGGCCCTAACATTGTTTTCACATTCGCACACCCAGAAGGGACCAGCCTATGAAGAGACCCACTCTGGCCGACGTGCTGGAGGCCCGGAAGACTATTGCCCCCTACGTCAATCCGACACCGCTGATTTCCTATCCAGCGCTGAACAGCTTCGTCGGCGCTGAGGTCCGGCTCAAGCACGAAAACTACCACCCGATGGGAGCCTTCAAGGTAAGGGGAGGCATCAACCTTCTGGCCCATCTTGACCCGGAACAACGCGAACAGGGACTGATAACTGCTTCTACGGGGAATCATGGCCAGTCTGTCGCCAATGCCGGACGCATCTTTGGGGCGAAGGTGGTTGTGGTGGTGCCGGAGGGGGCCAATCCGCTAAAGGTACGGGCCATGCGGAATCTGGGGGCGGAGGTGCTCTTCCATGGTGCGAACTTCGACCAGGCTCGTGAGTACAGCGAGCGGCTGGCCAAGGAAGAGGGTTACCGCTACGTTCACGCCGCCAACGAGCCGCTGCTGGTGGCGGGGGTTGCCACCTACGCCCTGGAGATTTTTGAGGAGTTCCCCGAAGTGGAGTACATCCTTGCGCCTTTAGGCGGGGGCAGCGGCGCTGCAGGC
>JAAXIE010000292.1:0-3387 GCA_012270525.1 Dehalococcoidia bacterium
CCATCTCCCCCAGCGCCTCCACCCGCATGATTGGCGAGGTGCCCGACGAAGCTCGCCAGCTCCGGGCGTCCCGGGGAATCTCCCCCGGCGGTACGCTGCGAGGTGTGGCCGACGACGTCGCACCCTTCGTCACCTGGCTCGCTTCCGACGAGGCAGCCCACGTCAACGGTCGCATATTCAACGTGACCGAGGGCTTGGTGGCCCTCCTCAACGAACCCGAGCCGGTGAAGACCATCCACAAGGACGGGCGCTGGACGGTAGAAGAACTCATCAACGTGTTCCCCGCCACCATCGGCGTGGAACTCTACAACCCAGCCCCAGCCCCTCCGCCATCGGCGTAGCCCGCCCACCGATTCGTAGGCCACCGCACTGCTCTCATCAGCGGGGCTGTCTGGGAACACCGGGCTGCGCCCCCCTCAACTGGTGACTTGCGCCACCAAGTCCTTCCGGGCTGCTTCCGACCATGAGGCCTCGCTGGGCACCACCACGGAAGCAGGGCGTATCCGGTAGCTGGCGGCATCCAGGCCGGGGGCGGGGGTCCCTTCTCGCAGGGCCAACGCAGCGTTGACCAGTTGACGTCGCACCCGCACCAAGCCGATATCCGCCGTGCCCAACGTCTCCTGCGTCCGGTCATAAATCGTGCCTTGGCTCTCCTGTATGGCCCGGTCCTGCGCTCCCACACCCGCGACCCCAAAGAAGGCCTTGGTACGGTGCGCGTCCCAGTCCATCATGTAGTCGTTGGCGTAGTTCGCCCGGAGCCGAATGTCGCCGTAGGCTTGGTTTGTGGCTGGCTCGTAGTCCAGGATGTGTATCCCCAGCCCGTTGACCATGGCCATGCGTTCCGACTGGCTAATCGGCCGGGTCGCACTCCACGTGATGCACCAGTTGATCATGTTGTGGTCATCCGAGGGCACCCAGATATGCGCTTGATGCACCGGGTCGTCCTGGACCTCGATGGGAGGCATGGTGTGGAAGGGCATGTGAAACTGGGTGATACGCCAGTACCGGTTGCCGTTGCCAGCATTCCGGGCGGCAGCAATCAGTACCCCGTAGTCCGTGTCCATGCACTCCATCAGGGGGGCTTTCTCCATGGTCATGGTCAAACCGAACCCAGCCTCCGCCTTGTCCAGTTCCCGCAATTGGGACGCGCTACTGGTATCCAGCGGGGCGTGAAGAAAGGAGACATGGGCCGGGTCGATCCCACCCTCCATCGCCTGCAACCAGTTGCATTCCACGAAAAACTTGGTGACCAGCAGGTGCTCCGCGGGCACCAGGCACCACTCCAAATCGGGCATCTCCGGAGGCTCTGCTTCCGACCCCATGTAAGCCCAGATTACCCCGCCTGACTCACGGCAGGGATAGGCCGGATGGCGGACCTTGTCCTCGAACCGGCTCCCCGCCACCTGGTTGGGCATGTCGATGCACTGTCCGTCTAAGGCATAGGCCCAGCCATGGTAGGGACACCGCAGGCAGGAATCCTCGATACGACCGAAGTAGAGGGAAGCCTGGCGGTGCGTGCAGTGCTCCGCCATCAGTCCGGGTTGACCGTTCCCGGTGCGGAACACCACAAGATCCTCCCCCATCAGGCGCACCCTCTTGGTGCGGTCACCTGCGCTGACCTCATCCGACTTAACCACCGGAATCCAGTACTGGCGTATCAGATCGCCCATGGCCGTACCGGGACCGATGCGCGTCAACAGCTCGTTTTCGTCTCTGGTCACCATTGGCGAAGCTCCTTTGCGTGGAGTCAGCTATTCGATGTTGAACACGTATGCGTTGAACTCAGCGGTTTCAGCACTGCGGGACAACCCGAATTGAATAAGGTGCGTGCCGTCGTCGTAGGTTTAGATGACTAATGGGGGTCGGTCGTGAGCAATGATCAGGTTTTCGTCAGGCTCGGGGTTATCCCGCACATACTCCAGGCATCGGATGAGTTCCTCACACCCTTCAGCCCCTGCCTGTTGTAAGGCCTCGAAGGCGGTATCTGACAGGCTAAGCCGATTCGGCATATAGGGCCTTGATGTCCTCCAGGGAAGTGCCAACCCCTTCTTCTGCTAACGCTTGCTCAATCTGGGCAACCCTCGCCTCGTCCGAGAAGAGCGCATCTGTACGCCTCTGGATGTCCTGATTACGCTCAAGCTGCAACGGTCGATATTGACTGGCTCGCCGCACCGCTGCCGTATCTTTTGAGGCTCGCACTACCTCCGACCGGCTCCTGTTACCATGTCTCTTCACTACGGATCGGATGAATGCCCAGTCATCAGCTGTTAGCGGCAGCACGGTCTCTCGGGCGGCTTCAGTAACCGCATAATATGTAGCGTAGTTCTCGTAAGGGGTTAGACGCTGTACCTGACGGACCATACCATGTTCGCTCAGGGACTCAAGCACGTTTACTACCTCATTGCCGATTGAGTTGGGGCCATAGTGGTCCCAGTGATATTCGAAGCCAGTCAGGGGCGCGCCCAAGTGCTCAGCTCGCAGGTGATCTACGAGGTAGACCAGCTTGACGAACTTTGTCCGAACAACGGGGGACTTCAGCTGAGACAGAAGACCCAGGAGCACGCCTTCTTTCTTGCTCAGCTTGTACGTAGCCATCGAACGGCCCTTCTGGCATCGATTTGGAACATCGCCCTATGGTGACGCCGGTGAACCTAGAATACATCAGCTTCCCGTGGCCCGCATATACCATAGTGGCACGGCGTGTCGGCGGGTTACGTCAGCCTTGGACTTTGAGAAGCATTAGGCCTGAAGTCGAGTTGGCTGCTCCACCAGTCGACCGCCCCCCTGGGTCGCCCCCGCCTCTTGATGACGTTCCGCTTGCAGATGGTCCCAGTCGGCCCGGTGCACTTCCATCAGCAGGAAGATATAACCTGCACGACGCACCGTCTTCACCGGCGTGAACCCGCACTTGCCGAAGCATTTTTGGGCACGCTCGTTCCATTCAAGGGTGTGCAGGTACACCCGTTGCAAGCCGCCGGTTTGGAACATGTGCTGCAGCAGTACCGTCACCGAGTCGTACCCATAGCCATGGCTCCAGTAGTCCCGGTCGCCGATGACTATGCCCAACTCGGCCTGCTTGTTGACGGAATCCAGATCGTAGTACATGCAGTTGCCGATGTACTTGCCGTCCAGTGTCTCGATGCCAAAATGGTTCGATCCGGGGGTGGGGCGGGCAAGTTGCTCCCGGAATATGCGAAGGTAGCTCTCGAAGCTGATCGTCAGGGGCAGTGCCGCGTCCAGGGCGGCCACTTCCGGGTCGGCGCGCCACCTGTAGTCGGCCTCGGCATCCTCCAGTCTCTTTGACCGCAGGAGCACGAGGTTGCCTCGTAGCTCCAAGCTAGTCTCTCCGTACCTTGTCTCGGATCATCGATACGGCTCTTTCCAGCA
>JAAXIE010000292.1:3575-5777 GCA_012270525.1 Dehalococcoidia bacterium
AACCAGTAGTTGATATTGCCCAGCGGGGCCTCGATCACCGGGTGCAGCCCCGTCTCCTCCCTCACCTCTCGCAGGGCCGTTTCCTCCAAACTCTCGCCAGCATCCGGCGTGCCTTTGGGCAAACTCCAGCGGGCTGGTTCGATGCGCCCGCAGAGAATCGTTTCGATCTGCTTGTCTTCCATAACGCGGTAGACGATCCCTCCCGCGGATACCAGCCTTTCTACGCGTTGTCTTGGGGTCCTTCCTAGCACCATACCTCTCCCAAGGCCGTTTTGGGCCCGCGACATTGTAAGTTGGGCAATTAGCCGCGTCAAACCAAGCGGCAACCCTTGAACGCCCGACCGCACCTCACCTTGACACTCGGTTTATGATACGAAGACTAGCTGGCAGGAGGCCACGGCATGACAACACAGGCCCAGGGACTGCCTCTTTTCGAGGCGGCGAGGCGTATGGGGGTCCCGTTCCAACACGAAGTGGCACCCACCGACCGGCAGGTCACAGTGGGGGACATGAAGTTCCACTACCTGGACTGGGGACCAGAAGGACGCCAACCCCTGGTCTTCCTGCATGGGAACGCACAGCAGGCCCACAGCTGGGATTTCATCTCCCTGGCCCTGTGCCATTCCTACCACTGCATTGCCCCCGATGCGAGGGGTCATGGCGACAGTGATTGGGCACCCCACGGCGAGTACACCGTCGAAGCCTACGTGCAGGACCTGGCAGGCTTCGTCGATGCCCTCGGCTTGGAGCAAATCATTCTGGTCGGTCACTCCATGGGAGGGCGTACCAGCTACGTGTACACATCCCAGTACCCCCAGAAGGTGAAGGCCCTCGTAATCGTCGACTCAGGTCCGCGGGCCATCGCCACGGGCATCTCCCGCATGGACCGTTTCAAGCAGTTGCCCGACATGCTGGACACCTACGACGAGTTCACCGACAGGGTGCAGGAATACACCGGCAGGTCGAGGGAGCAGGTCGCCGGGGCCCTCAAGCACACCATCCGCCAACTCCCCGACGGCAAGTGGACATGGAAATACGACAAGCTCCTGCGCACCCCCGGGGGAACGCCTCCGGGCTGGGAGCCGGACCGCCTGTGGGAATGCATCCAGAAAATCACCTGCCCCACCTTCATCGTCCGTGGCGGCGATAGCGATGTGTTTGCCGAGGACACGATGGAGCGCATGTTGCAGACCATCCCCGGCAGCAAGGCGGTGACCGTCCCCAGGGCCGGCCATCTGGTCGCAGGCGACAACCCCTCCGCGCTGGTCGAAGCCCTGCAGGGATGGCTGCCAACGGTCGCCTGAACTGCGCCCCTCAACCTCACCAGCATGGCACTGTTCGTCACACCGAAGATGGCCGCCGCCGAGCCAACCCGCGTTGCCTGCCGTGGCCTGACCAAGTCCTTCGGGTCTGTGACAGCCGTTCACGACATCAGCTTGACCGTCGAGCCGGGCAACATCCTCTCCATCCTGGGACCCAGCGGGTGCGGCAAGACAACCCTGCTCCGCATGCTCGCTGGGTTCGAGATGCCCGATGAAGGGGAAGTCGACCTTGGCGGGCGCACCGTCGCCGGGCCCGCTGCTTGGGTACCTCCCGAAGCGCGACGCGTGGGAATGGTGTTCCAGGACTACGCATTGTTTCCCCACAAGACTGTCGCTCAGAACGTGGAATTCGGCCTCATGGGATGGAGCAAAGCAGACCGGGAATCGCGTGTACGCGAGTTGCTGGGCCTGGTCCATCTCGGCGCGTTGGCCCAGCGCCGCCCTCACGAACTCTCCGGCGGTGAGCAGCAGCGTATCGCTCTCGTGCGGTCCCTCGCACCACGTCCGGTGGCCCTCTTCATGGACGAACCCTTCAGCAACCTCGACACCAAGCTGAGCGAGGAGTTGCGCCATGAGGTCAAGGCCATCGTCGGCCAGTTCGGCATGACGACCATCCACGTGACCCACGACCAGGAGCAGGCCCTGTTCATGGGCGACCAGGTGGCAGTGATGCGGTCCGGCCGGTTGGAGCAGATCGGCACCCCGCAGGAAGTCTTCCACCATCCTGCCTCGCCCTTCGTCGGCTCCTTCCTCGGCATCGCCGACTTTCTGCCCGCCCTGGTAGCGCCTGGCGGCTTCTCCACCGAGGTCGGTTTCCTGCAAGGAAACTGCCAACTGGCACACGGCACCCCGGTGCGCCTCATGTTGCGACCCGATCAGG
>JAAXIE010000368.1 GCA_012270525.1 Dehalococcoidia bacterium
GGTATGTCCTGGTCCGGCACGGGAAGGAGGCTGTAGGTGACGTCGATGCCAGAGTCCCTGGCGATGCTCATCAGCTGGTCGTGGTATGGCACGAGATCGTCACCCGTGGGAGCGTTCATCTCCTTCATCAGGTTGACCACGTGACGGACGCCGCTATCCAGCAGGGCTTGCAGCTTGGCTTGGGCCGTTGCCTCGTCGGCATCGCCGGGATAATACCCAGCCAGCAGCTTGCCGGGGTCGGCCCAGTAGGAGCGCTCGAAGGGCAGATCGAATTCGACCATTTGCACGATTCCTTGTCAGCTTGGTGGCTTATGAGGGTATTGGCTCTTCAGGGCACCAGCATGGCGCGGGTCACCTGAGTCTCTCTCTGGTGCCACTCCGACTGGGCGAAAGCCTCGTTCACCTGGTCCAGAGGGAACTTGTGGGAAACGATCTTGTGGAAGGGCAGCTTGTCCTGGGTGCGCACCAGGAAATCCAGCAACTTGGGCATGAGGGACGGGCGGTACATTCGCGAACCGAGGATGTTCTTGCCTGAAAGGAGGGTTGAAGGGTCGATGGAGACCTCGCGCCCCGGCACTATGTCGCCGATCTCGACGAAGGTGCCGCCGTTGCTCAGCATCTGCAGGCCTTCCGCCATCAGTTCGGCCAAGCCGACCAGTTCCATCACGATGTCCGCGCCTTGGCCATTGGTCAGTTCCCGTACCCTGGCAACACGCGTCTCCCTGGTGTTGTATTCCTCGATGTTGATGGTGTAATCCGCCCCGAACTCCTCGGCCAGTTCCAGCCGTCCTTGCAGCCGATCCAGCACTATCACCCGGTCCACCCCCATGTCCTTCGCCATGGCCGTGGCGTGCAGACCCAACCCGCCAGCTCCCTGGATCACCACATACTGCCCTTCACCAGCCCCTGCCCGCATCAGGCCTTGAGTGACGGTGCCCATGGCGCAGTTCAGCGGGCCGAGAAGTTCGTCGGGCAATTCGTCCGGCACCCGGAATACGGGATGGCGCGGAGGCAGGTAAAGGTAGTCGGCGTAGGTGCCGGTGAAGTAGGGATGGACCCCAGCGGTGGGATATGCCCGGTTGACGCACCAGTTGGTGTCGCCGCGCAGGCACAGATGGCAGCGGTAGCAGGGAAACACGGCGTAGTAGACCACCCGGTCGCCTTCGGAGAGGGGCTTGCCCAGCGAATCGGTGGTGACGCCTGCGCCCAGCTTGTCGATCATGCCAGTTCCCTCGTGGCCCATCACGCGACCCGTTGATGGCAGTGGCATGTTCACCATGTCCCCCCGCCAAGCGTGAAGGTCGGACCCGCATACCCCTGCCTGGGTCATTCGCAGCAGCACCGCTCCGGGCTCCGGGTCGGGGACGTCGTACTCCTCGATTTCAAAAGGCTGGTTGTACTCCTTGCATACGACGATCCGGCCTTTCATGCGATGCCCCCTTTCGCCCCCTGCGGGTCCAGGCGTATGAGCAACAAGGTCATGGGTAGCCCAAACGGACTGCCCGCAGGGTAAAATAGCACGGCCGCGAAGCGAAGGATAGTATGGTCGGTTTCAGGGGGTCGCATGGCGGGCCTTCCGCCGGTCCAGCGAAGCGTCGCTGATGGAGGAGAAAATGCCGGATGCCTTGGGGTGGCGCAGCAAGTTCGGGGTGCTGGCTCCCAGCACCAACACCATAGTCGAGCCCGACTTCTACCGCATGGGTGTGCCCGGAGTCACCTGTCATTTCTCCCGCATCCACATACGCGACCAGGACCTGAGCAGCGATGATGCCTTCGAGGCCCTGATGGTGCAGATCCGCGAGGAGATCGGCTTCGCCGTGGAGAGGGTGATGACCGCCGAGCCCGACTACATGGTGATGGGCATGAGTTCGGAGACCTTCTGGGGAGGCGTCGAGGGCAACCGCCAGTTCCAGCAACGGATCATGGACCTCAGCGGACTGCGAGTGGCGACGGGGGCGGAAGCCTGCGAACGCTCCCTCAACAACTTCAAGGCGAAGCGCATCGGGGTGGTCACTCCCTACCAGCCGGTGGGCGATCAGAACGTGCGTCGCTTCTTCAGCGAACTGGGGTTCGAGGTGGAAGCACTGGTGGGCCTGCGGTGCCCCACAGCGGTGTCCATCGCCCATGTGCAGGAAGAGGAGTTGCGCCAAGCATTGATCGACGTCAACTCCGACCGAGTGGATGCGCTGGTGCAGGCGGGCACCAACCTGAGCATGGTGTCCCTAGCGGACGAGGCGGAACGCTGGCTGGGGAAGCCGGTCATTGCCATCAACGCCGCCACATGGTGGCTGTCCCTGCGGAATAACGGGATCGAGGACAAGCTTTTCGGGTGCACCCGCCTGCTGCGTGAGTTCTGAGGTTGGTCCTTGCGACGGCGAAGCATCGGGGTGTACCTTCATCCGAAGGCGCGAACCGATGGAGAGGTGGCCCATGCCCAGAATGAGGCCCTTGGGAGTAAGCGACGTGCCCGAAGAGGTGCGCTCATACCTCCTGGCACAGGAAGAAATCCATGGCACCGTGTTGAACAGCACCGCCTTCGCGTCCTATTTCCCAGGCATGATGGCTGCCGCCAACGACCTGGGG
Source organism: Dehalococcoidia bacterium (assembly GCA_012270525.1). Next base: position 2,584 of record JAAXIE010000368.1, read on the forward strand.
GCCGCGATCGAGAAGGGGCAGTTATCCGCCGAGTTCAGACGACTCCTCAACGTGAAGGTGGCGTCGCAGATCGGCTGCCCCTTCTGAGTGGACACCAATGCTAGCGGTGCTAGCAAGGAAGGGGCCTCCGATGAAAGAATCCTGGCACTGCTGGACTTTCGCCAGAGCGAGCTCTTCTCGGAAGCGGAGAAGGTTGCCCTGGAACTCTCCGAGGCGATGAGCGATACGCCTCAGCGCGTTACCGACGCCCTGTTCCGGGAACTGCAGAAGCACTACTCCAACGAACAGATCGTAGAGCTGGCTTCCATCATCGCCCTGGAGAACTTCCGAAGCAGGTTCAACCGCTGTGGAGCGGTGGAACCCCATGGTTTCTACCCCATGCTGGGAGAATTGCTGACGGCGGCTGGTATGGAGACCCAAGACATCCCCCAGCCCGCCCGCTCCCCCTGAGAGGCGCACGGAGGGCTGACAGGGAACACAGGGGGCCAAGGCAGCATACAGGGGGCTAAGCGCGCACAGGGGGGCCACATGCAACTTGTCATAAGGAACGCAACGATCCAGGGGGTCACGGGCCAGGGAG
>JAAXIE010000250.1 GCA_012270525.1 Dehalococcoidia bacterium
GCGGCCGGATAGCCGTTACCAGGGGAGTCTTGAAAGAGAAGTAACTTCCCATGGGGAGGTTGCGGGAGAATCTAGCAAAGGCAGGATGTCAAGTCAAGGACACAGGGTTCGGTCACCCCCCCAATGACACTCCCCCATTGCGCCCCATTCCCGGAGCCTGCTAGCCTGATTACGGGCCGGTGACCACCCCCGGCCTCGCAATTCGTCGAACTAATTCATGGAAGGGACCCGCCATGTCAACTCGAACCCTCACCCCGGCCACCATCCCCGCTCCCGTACTCCGCCCAGCCCTCAGCCAGACCCTATGCAACAGATTCTTCCCCCTGGATGCAAGCTGCCGGATACAAGAAGCGGCAAACATGCCGCATTTCAGATTCAAAAACCATGAAAAAAAGGTTTCCAGCTACGACCGCAGCCGCCTCGCAGCTACGAGCAATCGTCCAAATGACATGGCACACCCTTCCCAGATACGACGAGATGCCGCACCTCAGCTACCAGAATGGCCCCGCATTTGAGGACATCTTTGTCACCCAGGAGAAACTCCCGTACAGTCCCGCCCTCCAGCCCCAACCGACCTCGGCCCTGCCGGGTGCTTGGCAGGTCTGGGACAGTGACCTATAGTGGACCAGCATGACGCAAGCGGTAGAGATTGGCGCGCGCTTCAGGGTACGTCTTAACGGCTGGGGTCGTCTGGGGGAGGCCTTGGCCCAACACGAGGACGTGCCCCTCTTCGTGTTCGGTGGTATCGATGGCGAGGAAGTGGAAGCCGAGATTGTGCGCCGCCATCGCCGGTACATGGCAGCCAGGGTGGTCCAGGTTATCGAGCCGTCGCCCCACCGCATCGCGCCTCCATGCCCCCACTTTGGGCCCTGCACCGGTTGCCAGTGGCAGCACATCACCGCAGAGCACCAGCGCGAGTTGAAGCGACTGGCAGTCATCGACGCCTTGGAGCGCATCGGCGACCTCACCGATGCCCCTGTCTCCGACGTCGTGCCAGCTCCAGCGCCCCTCGGTTACAGGAATCATGCCCGTTTCACCGTCGGCCCCCAAGGCACGTTGGGGTACGTCAACCGAGAGAGTCGCCGTTTCGTACCCATTGACCGCTGCCCCCTCATGGACGAGGGCATCAACACCACCCTCGCCCAATTGCAGGGACACTGCGCCGACACGACCCAGGTGTCGGTGCGCTACGGGACCGGCACCGGCGACCTTCTGGTGCAACCCACCCTGAAGAACCCCGATGTGCCCATCCCCACTGGCCAGAAGCACTTTCGCGAACTGATGGGAGGACGCACATTTCGCGTGGGGTCGCCATCCTTCTTCCAGGTGAACACCCCGCAAGCGGAGCGCATGGTAGACCTGGTGCGACGGGAACTGGAGTTGTCGGGCACCGAGCTTGTGGTCGACGTGTATTCCGGGGTCGGCACCTTCGCCGCCCTCCTCGCCCCCTACTGCCGACAGGTCGTCGCTATTGAGGAGTCCAGTGCAGCCATGGAGGACGCCCGCGTCAATTGCGACGGAATACCCAACCTGGAACTGTGCAATGCCCGCGCCGAGGATGCCTTGGCATCCATGGAGCGTTGCCCCGATGCGGTGGTGCTCGACCCTCCCCGTGCTGGTTGCCATCCCACCATGCTGGAGTCGATGGTTCGACTGCTCCCCAGCAAGGTCGTGTATGTCTCCTGCGATCCCTCGACCCTGGCCCGCGACCTGAAGGTGCTATGCGCTGGCGGGTTCCAACTGCGCCGCGTGCAGCCCATAGACATGTTCCCGCAGACCCATCACGTCGAATGTGTCGCCACCCTGATCGCACCGCCACGGCCCACGGAAAGCGCATCCAGGACACTGACCCTCGCCTCGGCCTCTCCCCGCCGGCGGCAACTGCTGGAAGCCTTGGGGATGGATTTCCGGGTGCAGCCCTCATTCATACCGGAAGACCCTCTGCCTGACGAGACCCCGATGCTCCTGGTTCGCAGGCTGGCCCTGGCCAAGGCCCAAGCGGTGGCGGCCCACCTGTCGGAAGGGTTGGTCATCGGGGCGGATAGCGTCGTGGTGCACCAGGATGAAATATTGGGCAAACCCGGTATGGTGGAGGAAGCCAGGCGGATGCTGACCCGGCTCCACGGAAACGCCCACCAGGTGTTCAGTGGTGTCGCCGTGGTCGATGCGGCTAATGGGCAATTCCAGGTCGACAGCAAGACGACCTCTGTGGTCATGCGCCACTATTCCGAGGACGAGATGGAGGCCTATATCGCCTCGGGTTCGCCCATGGACAAGGCAGGGGCCTACGGGGTGCAGGACGACGGCTTCCACCCCGCCGCCAGCGTGGAGGGATGCTACTCCAACGTGGTGGGGCTGCCCCTGTGCACCCTGCTCCGCATGTTGCACGCCATGGGCCACGCGGAAACACTCAAGGTGCCCTCTTCCCTGGTGCGAGTTCTGGTCCGGGATTGTACCGAGTGCCAGATGCATGGAGACCCCGTCCCATGATGGGCATCGGCTTCCTCGAGCTCTTGGTTATCGTGCTGGTGGCCGTCATTGTGCTGGGACCAGCCAAGGCGATAGACATGGCCCGCAGCGCAGGCAAGATGCTGGGCGAGGTGCGCCGCTCCTTTACCGACCTGTCATCGACGCTGGACCCAAGCGGCTGGGATGACTCCCCCGAGGCCGCCAACTCCCGGCGTCAGAGGGCCCCGGATCCCGACGGCAAGGCCCAGGACGGCAAGGCCCAAGACTGATGGAGCGCCAGCTTTCCGTCGGTCAGCACCTGCGGGAGCTGCGACGGCGCCTGATTATCTCCGTCCTGGCGGTGTTGGCAGGGGCCATCATCGGCTTCGTATTCTACAAGCCACTGGTGGAACTGCTGATGCGCCCCGGCCCCTTCGACGTCGAGAACGGCCCCCAACTGGTCTTCATCCACGTCACCGAGATGCTGGGGGTTACGGTCAAGGTGAGCCTGGTGGCGGGCTTTGTGATCGCCTTCCCTGTGGTGCTGTACCAGGTGGTGCGGTTCGTCGCCCCAGGACTCACATCAAGAGAGTTGCGGTATCTGGTGGCTTTCCTGCCCGCGAGCATGGTCTGTTTCGTCAGCGGGTGCGCTTTCGCCTATTTCGTGCTGCTTCCCCCAGCCATGGACTTCCTGCTGTGGTTCGGCAGCGAACTCGCGGAGCCGATGATCCGTATCGGCCACTACATCAACGTGACGGTGATGCTGCTCTTCTGGATGGGCATCGTATTCGAGACGCCGCTGGTGATGTTCCTGCTGGCCAAGCTGGGGATAGTGACGGCAAGGGGGTTCAGCCGGTGGAGGCGCTACTGGCTGGTGCTGGCCTTCATCCTCAGTGCCCTGATTACCCCCACGGCGGACCCGTTGAACCAGGCCCTTGTGGCGGCCCCCCTGATCGTGCTGTACGAGTTGGGAGTGTTGCTGGCCAAGCTGGCACGGCGGGGGAAGGCCGCGTCGCCCGCCAGCGTGGCTACCTGAGTCCCGCTAGCTTTCGGTGCTTTTGCCTACGACGTCCTTCTCGCTCTTGGCGGGTTCCTCGTCCTCGCCGGTGACGGCCCGCTTGAAGGCCCGCATGCTGGAGCCGAGGGACTTGCCCACCTGGGGCAGGCGCGTGGCCCCAAAAAGCAGAAGCAAAACGGCGAGGATAATGAGTATTTCGGGCAACCCGATACTCCTGAACATGACGCACCCCCTAGCCCGCTCATGATAGCCCCAGCGCGCGATGCTTATCAAGTTGCAACCCGTGACTCGCGTCTCTCATTATCTGGCGGTCGTGGACCGGGTCGGACCTCATCGAGCCCGTCGAAGCACGGCTTGGCCTTGTGCTAGAATGGCCTGAACGAACCGACTTGTTCCGGGAACTGCCGAATGTCCGAACACATACTGGTCGCCGTGGCCTGGCCCTACGCCAACGGCTCGTTGCACTTGGGACACCTCGCTGGCTGCTACCTGCCCGCGGATATCTTCGCCCGCTACCACCGCGCCAAGGGCGATCATGTCCTCATGGTGTCCGGCAGCGACCAGCACGGCACCCCTGTGACCATCCGGGCCGAGCAGGAGGGGCTCACCCCCCAGGAAGTGGTGGACAAGTACCACCATGACTTTCTGGACTCGTGGCAACGGATGGGCATCAGCTTCGACCTGTTCACCACCACTGGCACCGACAACCACCGCCGGGTGTCCCAGGACTTCTTCCTCAAGCTGCTGGAGAAGGGCCTGATCTACAAGGACACCATGCTGCTCCCCTACTGCTCCGACTGCCGGCGGTTTCTGCCGGACCGGTACGTTGAAGGATCATGCCCCCACTGTGGCCACCTTCGCGCCCGTGGCGACCAGTGCGACGAGTGCGGACGCACCCTGGACCCGCAGGACCTGGTGGACCCGAGGTGCCGGCTCTCGAACACCACCCCCAGCTTCGAGAACTCGGACCATTTCTTCCTGCGCCTGAGCGCCTTCCGCGACCGGCTCCTGGAGTGGCTGCAGGACAAGGACTACTGGCGTCCCAACGTGCTCAACTTCACCAAGCGCTACCTGGAAGAGGCCTTGCTGGACCGGGCCATCACCCGGGATATCACCTGGGGCGTGCCCGTCCCGCTGGACGATTACGACGACAAGCGGATCTATGTGTGGTTCGAGGCCGTCATCGGCTACCTGTCGGCGTCGGTGCAGTGGGCATCCGACCGGGGCCAACCCGAAGCTTGGAAGGACTGGTGGCACAACCCCGATGCCAAGTCCTTCTACTTCATCGGCAAAGACAACATCCCCTTTCACACCATGATATGGCCTGCCATGCTCATGGGTTACGGGGGCTTCAACCTCCCCTTCGACGTTCCCGCCAACGAGTTCCTCAGCCTCGAGGGTCGGCAGTTTTCCACCAGCCAGCAATGGGCCCTCTGGCTCCCAGACTATCTGGAACGCTACGACCCCGACCCCCTGCGGTTCTACCTGAGCATGAGCATGCCGGAAACGGGGGATACTGATTTCTCGTGGGGCGAGTTCGTGCGACGCAACAACTCGGAACTGGTGGGCACCTTCGGCAACCTCGTGCAGCGCGTGTTGACCATCACCTACCGCAACTTCGATGGCAGGGTGCCCAACCCCGGAGAGTTGGACGAGAGCAGCAACGGGCTGCTCCAGAAGTGCGCAGCCACGCTGGAAGACGTCGGCTCCAGCCTGGCTGCATGTCGCTTCCGGCTCGGCCTGACCCAAGCCATGGCCCTGGCCCAGGAAGCCAACCGGTACCTGGACGCCAAGGCCCCTTGGGTCACCTTAAAGACCGACCGGGAGGCTACCGCGACGACCCTCTGGGTGGCCATGGCCACCATCAACTGCCTCAAGGTCCTGATGGCCCCCTACATGCCGTTCAGTGCGCAAAGATTGCACGCCATGCTGGGCTACGAGGGCGACGTGCGCGACTGCGGATGGACTTGGCGTGGCACCACGGAGCAGCTTCCTCCCGGACAACCCATGGAGAGGCCCCAACCCCTGTTCACCAAGCTGGACGACGGGGTGGCAGAAGAAGAGACCTCCCGTTTAGTCGGCACCCGAGGATAGGGGACGTTGCGAGAAGGGGCCGACCCCACAGCCGCTTCCATCTACCTGCCCGTGGCCGAGCAGCTTGCGAAGGTCGAAGAGCACCTGCACGACATCGCCAAACAGGGCGTGGGCGATCTGGCAGGTATGCTGGACTACGTGGTGGGCACAGGCGGCAAGAGGGTGCGCCCCGCCATCACCCTGTTGGCTTCCGGCTTCTACGCCAAGGACTACAAGCTACCCGTCATCATGGCCACCGCCGTCGAACTGCTGCACGTCGCCACGCTGATTCACGACGACACTGTGGACAACTCCTCGCTGCGCCGTGGAAAGGCCACGGTTGGCAGCCTCTGGGGACGCAACGCCGCCGTTCTCCTGGGCGACTACGTATTCGCCACCTCGGCCACCTTCGTCTGCGATACGGGCAACGTGCGGGCCATACGCCGTTTCTCCGAGACCATCATGGACCTCTCCAGTGGCGAACTGCTGGAGTATTTCAACACCTACAACTGGCAGCAGCGCGAGGAAGACTACTGCGACCGCATCTACCGGAAGACAGCTTCCCTGTTCTCCACCGCCGCCGAGACAGGCGCCCTCCTCAGCGGGGCCCCAGAGCCTGCGGTACAGGCACTAAAGGACTACGGGCGCCACATCGGCATGGCCTTCCAGATCGTCGACGACATCCTCGACGTCCTGGGTTCCACCGATGAGATCGGCAAGCCCGTGGGCCACGACCTCCTCCAGGGTGTGTTGACCCTTCCCACCATCAAACTCATCGAGAGGTACCCCGACGACAACCCGGTCAAGGCCCTCTTCCAGGAAGGCAACGTCAACGGCTACCTGGAAAAGTCCCTCGATATGATTCGCAACTCCGGCATCGTGGAAGACTGCTACCAGGTAGTCCGCGACTACTGCAGCAAGGCCAGCCACGACCTCAAGACGCTGCATGACGGGCCTGCCCGACGGCCCCTGATGGACCTGGCTTCCTACGTCGTCGAGCGCACCCGCTAACGCTCCCAGACGACTTGCCCCCCTATCACCGTCATCATGACCTTGGCGTCGCCATCCCCTGGCTCGCCCGAGAGCACCACCAGATCGGCAAGCTTGCCCCACTCGATGCTCCCCCTGCAATGCTCCTGGAAGGAAGCGTAGGCCCCGCCCATGGTCTCCATCCACAACGCCTCTGGGGCTGCCAGGCCTTGGTCTGGATTGAAAGGCAGGCCGCCTTGGGTATGCCGCGCGCAGGCCGAATAGATCGACCTGACCGGGTCCGGGCTGGCCACCGGCGCATCAGACCCGGAAGCCAGCCGGATTCCCCGCTCGTTTAGCCGCTTCAGGGGATAGAGGTCGGGATGAAGCTCGAGCGCCGTGAGTGCTAGGTACTTGTCACCATAGGCATGGGTGAAGACGGGCTGGGTCACCACGACGGCTCGCGCCTGCGCCAGCATGTTGGCGGCTTGGGGCGAGCATTCGCAACAGTGCTCGATGCGATGCCGGGCGTCGGGTCGGGGCCACTGTCGCTGCGCCTCCAGCAGGCTGGTGGCAGCCAGTGCCACGGCCTCGCTTTCCACGGCGTGGATAGCAAGCTGATGCCCAGCGCGGTGCACCCGCTCCACCAGACAGCGGAACTCCTCCGGTTCGGGCTGGGCCGCTCCGGTGGTGAACGAGAGCATCACCTTCACCGCTCCCAACGACGCATCATTGTTCCCGTCCTCCGGCGTCCGACATGCTTCCTCGAAAGCGTCCAACTGGTAGGCCCCCCTCATGACCGTGAGCCGGGGATTCAGCCTGCCTTCTTCCTTCAGCTTTCGCAGGGCGTACCACCGGTCGGGACCGTTGTCCGCCCCTGCATCCTGCACCGAAGTGACGCCACGGGAGAGCAACTGGCGGTTGGCAAGGTCGACACCCTTATCGCGGTGGGCAGTCCTAGCGGCCCCCCCAAGTGGTCCGAGATGTCGCGACATCTCGAACAACAGCCCTGTGGGTTCCCCGGTTGCCTCGTCGCGCTCGATGACCCCATCCACCGGGTCGGGCGTGTCACGGCCTAAACCGAGCGTCTCCAATGCTGCACTGTTCAGCACGGATGCATGACCGGTACGGTGATCGAGGCGCACGGGGTGGGAACGGGTGGCATCATCCAGATCGTGGCGGTTGGGATGGCGCTCTTCCGATAGATAGAATTCGTCATAGCCAGTGGCCCGGATGCATTCCCCCACCGGGGTGACGGCAGCCCGCTCCCTGATTGCCCGCACAATATCGACGACCGAGGAGACCTGGCCCGGATGGCAGTCGACCTGCATCAGGCCGGAAGCATAGGCCAGTAGGTGAATGTGGGCGTCGTTGAATCCCGGCACCACAGTCATTCCCTGGCAGTCGATGCGTCGCGCCCCAACAGTCGGCAGGTCACACAACTCCTCGCGGGAGCCCACGGAGGTGATGCGATCGCCACCGACCGCCACGTACCATGCCGTGGGTCGCCGCGAGTCCATTGTCAAAACCCTTGCATTCTCCAGGACCAGGTCGGTCAAGGGAACAACTCCCAAGCAGCAGCCTGAATGCCTGCGTGAGGCTGTGGCCAGCCCTTATAATGGAAATGGGTGACACGCTTGAACGACAACTATAGCCTCATAGTCTTCGACTGGGACCAGACCCTCTGGAACAGTTGGGACCTGCACGTAGCAGGCGTCTGGCATGCCGCCGACCTGCTGGAGCTTCCACGCCCTCCTGCCGAGGAGATCGCCCCTCACTACTCAATGCCCATCATTCACCACATCGGTGAAATGTTCCCCCATCACACCCAGGACGTCTATGACAACTACCAGGAATTCTACCGGAAACACATGTTGGATCTGGGCCACCCGTACGACGGCGTCCTTGAAGCCGTAGCCAACCTGAAGCACCGCGGTTACACCCTGGCCGTTATGTCAGACAAGCGGGCGAGGTATGGCGAACAGGAGGCACGAGAGAGTGGCATCTTCAAGCTGCTCGACAGTGTTCACTTCCGTGACGAGGACGGAATCTACAAGCCCGACCCGAAACGCCTTCAAGTGATACTGGACGAGGTGGGAGTCCCAGCGAGCAGGACTCTGGTGGTTGGTGACAGCCACGTCGACATCCAGTGCGCCCACAACGCCGAGGCCACGGGGGCGGCCGCTCTCTGGGGATCGGTCAACCCTTCTGCCACCCTGCACCAGAAACCGCGCTACGTATGGAGGACAGTGCAGCAGATGCTGGACATCTTCCAGACGGAGTCTCTAACCGAGCCGCCAATCGGAGACGTCGGTGGCCGCCAGAAACTGGTCCAGGAGGACCGGGCTGGTGGCAATCACGCTGGGGCTGTCTAGCGACCCCGGCTCACCTCTCCGGTTGACCACCCTTCCCCCTGCTTCCGTCACCAGCAGCAACCCCGACGCCACGTCCCATGGGAACAGCCGGTGGTGGAAATAGATATCCAGCTGCCCAGCAGCGGCATAGGCC
>JAAXIE010000318.1 GCA_012270525.1 Dehalococcoidia bacterium
CCCACGGTGGAGCGCGGGTTGTGCGACGCGCCCTTCTGGTCGATGGAGATGGCGGGGGAGAGGCCCTCGATGTACTCCACGTCGGGCTTCTCCATCCGCCCCAGGAACTGCCGCGCGTAGGCGGACAGGGACTCCACGTACCGTCGCTGGCCCTCGGCATAGATGGTGTCGAAGGCCAGAGAACTCTTGCCGGAGCCGGATACCCCGGTAATCACCACCAGCCTGTCCCGCGGGATGGTGACGTCGATGTTCTTCAGGTTATGCTCGCGCGCCCCTTTGACGATGATGTCTTCCTGGGGCATGGACACGCACCTCGGATGTTGTTGGATGGGGGTATTCTAGCACCGGACGGCCCCTCGCGGTGCTCGGCCTTGGCCGGTCAACCGAATGTCTCAACCAGACATGGGCGTGAGGGACCGAGACACCCTACTCCAGTTCCAGGAGGGGTTCTCCGGAAGCGACCTGCTGAAGGGGGGTGACGTGCACGGTCTTGACCACGCCATCTTCCGGGGCGCGGATGCTCTGCTCCATCTTCATCGCCTCGACCACGCACACTTCCTGGCCACGGGAGACGCGGTCGCCAGGACGCACCCTCACCGCGACCACCCGGGCGGGCATGGGGGAACGCAGCACCTTGTCGAGGGCTTGCGGTTCCTGGCGGGCGGGTCGGGGCAGAAGCACTGGCGGCGGGCGCATTTCGGGATGTGCTTCGGGGAACCCCTCGACCTCCACCAGGAAGGTCTGGCCTTCGACGCGCACCCGCACCGGGGAATGCGAAGCATCCTCGATCTCCACGGTCAGCCAGCGGTCGCCGACCCTTACCCGCAGAGTGCGGGGGGTCACGGCGACCCTCCGGGGCGGGACCCTGTGCTACTGCGGCCAACAACCGCGGGCGATACCGCCGACTGCCTCACTCCTTCCTCCCTGAAGGCATATGTCTGGCTCTGGGACTCAGCGGTTGAATGCTGTACGTGCTCCATGAAACGACGCGAGCGTATCTCGTGGTCGGGCCAGTAGGAGAGGAGCACCGAGAGCAGCTTGCTGACCTCGTCGGCCACCGCGTCTTCCAGCTTGAGCCGGTCCGATTCGGCCAACGTCGCATTCGACAGGAAGCGCAGCACCTTCAGAGCGTCCACCGACAGTGGGCGCAGCACTACGTTGGCAGGACGGCACTGGTTGCAGACCACCCCACCCGCTTCGGGGCTGAACTGGTGCGCGCGGGGCGGCAACTCCTCACCGCACTCGACGCAGTCGTATAGCTCCGGCATGAATCCCGACACCCTCAGCAGTTGAATCTCAAAGCAGCGCAAGACCGCATCGGGGTTCCTGCAGTCCGGCAGCAGACGCAGTGCCTCCAGCAGCAGGTTGTAGATGCTGGCACCGGGGGCTTCCTCCACCGCATACCACGAGGCAAGTTCTGCCAGGTAAAGTCCACGGGTGACCCCTCCCAGGTCGGTCTTCAAGAACCCGAAGTTCTCCAGTACCTGCGCTTGGGAAACATAGCTGAACTCGTTGCCCTTTGACAGCAGGACCTCCACCTGCGTCAGCGGTTCCAGGTGCCCGACCAGCTTGCTGGTGGTCTTGCGGGCCCCACGAGCTACGGCCCGCACCTTCCCCTCGTCGCTGGTGAGAACTGTCACCATCAGATCCGCCTCCCCCAACGGCTTGGAGTGCAGCACGAGACCCTGGCGCCGGAACTGCCTCGGTAGGGCCATCGCGCTAGAGCTCGGTACGGCCCTGGAAGGCGCGGGAAAGAGTCGTCTGGTCGGCGTACTCCAGGTCGCCCCCCACGGGCAGCCCACGGGCGAGATGCGTCACCCTGGCACCCGACGGGCTGACGCTGCGCTGGATATACATGGCCGTGGCCTCACCTTCCAGCGTAGGGTTGGTCGCGATGATGACCTCCTCGACGCTGGAGTCGGCCATCCGGGCCGCCAATTCCCGCAGCTTCAGCTCCTCTGGGCCCACGCCATTCATGGGAGAAATCACTCCGTGCAGCACATGGTACAGACCACGATAGCAATTGGTGCGCTCCACCGCCAGAATGTCCAGGGGTCCTTCCACCACGCACAATTGCGTCTGGTCACGACGCGGATCAGAGCAAATGGCGCAGGGGTCCACGTCGGTTAGATTCTGGCACATGGAGCAGAAGAAGACCCGCTCCTTCACCCCCATAACGGCCTCTGCCAAGGCCTCGGCCGCATCAGGGACCCGTATCAGATGATAGGCCAGACGTTGCGCGCTCTTCGGGCCTACCCCGGGCAGCTTGTTCAACTCCCCGATGAGCCGAGCCACGGAAGGGGCTGTGGATGGCAGGTTTTCCATCGCTGGACTTCCGGCCCCCTTAGGACAACCCCGGTATGTCGATTCCGCCGGTCAGCGACGAGAAGCGCGCCGATGCCATCTCGTTGGCCTTGCTCATGGCGTCGTTGACGGCGGCGACAATCAGGTCCTGCAGCAGGTCCACGTCCTCAGCAGCTTCGGGAGCGATCTCGATCGCCTGCACTGTCTGCTTGCCGGTGACAACCACCCTTACCGCACCCCCGCCCGCGGTGCCCTCCACGGTCAGCGACTCCAGTTCTTCCTGCACCTTCTGCAACATCGCCAACTGCTGTTGCTGCTGGCCTTGCGCCGCCGCCGGAAGCGAGGCTCCCCCTTGGAAGCGTTGTGCTTGTCGTCTCAAGCGTCGGTTCATTGAGTCTGGTCCTCCACGATCCTGGCACCGAGGTTCTTGGCATACCGCACCAAGGGGCTCTCCGTGGCTGGCGATGGCCCGTTGCGCCCATTGGAGTCCTCGGCTAGGACCAGGTTAAGTTCGTAAGCGGTACCCAAGGCTTCCTCCAATGCAGCCCTCACGGTGCGCATCCCTTGCGGGTCTTCCAGCTCTTCCTGGAGCCTCTCCAGGTGGGAGCGGTGTGCGAAAGTCAGGGTCAACTGGTCGCCGTTGGGCGTCTGCTCCTTGCAGTCCCGCAGGAGGGCCCCGATGTTGAACCTGCGCCCCTTGGCCCGACTTAAGGCCTTCACCAGAACGTCCCACCCCTCGATCGCTGGCACGGCCGCCACTGCGGGCGTGGAGGCCATCTCCGGCCCGGGGGCTGTCGGAGTCGGAGCAGGCACCCCGCCACGACTCCTGTCCATCGGTGGCGGGGGACTGTCGTTGCTGGCCCGAGCGGCAGGTGGAGCAGCAGGTCTAGGATTGGCCTGTTGCTGCGAAGGCGTACGACGCGCCGCCGGGGGCCTGATGGGTGGGGCAGCGGGAGAAGAGACGACCACCGGGGTATCGAGACACGTCTCCACCATTGCCAGTTCCAAGGGCAGGGGCGACGGAGCATCGCGACGCAGGTCCACGTTGGCGAAAAGTCGCAGGGCTTTGGCCACCCGTTCCGAGTCTGTCTTGGAAGCAAGGGACGCCACCTCTGCCATCACGTCGGCGGGCAGATCGAGGGATTCGCCAGCACCCCACTGTTGCACCATCACCGCCCGCAACAATTCCAAGGCTTGGCGGTGAAGCTGGCGCAGGTCCGCCCCTTCCCAAGCAGCCCTGTTCAGGGCACCCAAGGCGGAAGCCGAGTTTCCAGCCAGCAGGCACTGCACCATCTCCAGGGCCTGCCCCGTTTCCCCGATGCCCAGCAACTCCAGCACTCCGTCCAGGGTCACCGGCGACCCATACGACACCACCACCTGCTCCAGCATATTCTCGGCATCCCGCAGGCTGCCCCCAGAATTGCGGGCCAACGCCTGAAGGGCGGCTTGGTCCGCGGTGACGCCTTCCTCGCGGCACACATGGTCGAGCCGGGCCACGATGCCCGCCAAGGGTATGCGCCGGAAATCGAATCGCTGGCAGCGGGATACGATGGTGGCAGGCAGCTTGTAGGGTTCGGTGGTGCAGAGGACGAACAGGGCATGGGCAGGAGGTTCCTCCAGCGTCTTGAGGAAGGCGTTGGCGGCCTCGGTGGTGAGCATGTGCACTTCGTCGACGATGTACACCTTGCGCTCGCCCTCGCCCGGAGAGAAGTTGACCCGGTCGAGGATGTTCCGCATGTCGTCGATGCGACGATGGCTGGCAGCATCGAACTCAATCACATCAAGCAGGTTGCCCGCGGTGACCGCTACGCAGGTGGGGCACACATCGCAGGGATCGCCGTCCTCCGGCTGGCGGCAGTTGACCGCCTTCGCAAGCAGGCGTCCTGTGGTCGTCTTGCCGGTACCCCGTGGCCCGCAGAACAGGTAGGCATGTCCCACCCTCTGCTGGGCTACCGCATGACGCAGGGTGGTGACCACGTGCTCCTGGCCCGTGAGGTCGCTGAACCTCTGCGGACGCCACTTCCGCGAGTACACCAGCGACGTCATGGCTTCATCTCGACCATCGGCACCGTCGACCGGGAAGCGTCCTTCGAGGAGTTCTTCCGGATGCCACGCAGAGCCTCCGCCTCTCTGGCCTTCATCTGGGCCTCTTCTTCAGGTTCCAGGTGATCGAAGCCCGCCAGGTGGAGAACCCCATGGACTATGAGGAGGGCAAGCTCGTCCTCGGTGTCTGCCCCGCGGGCCTCGGCTTGCCTCCGGGCTTGCGGATAGGATATCACCACCTCTCCCAAGGGGTGATGGTCCTGCACTAGGGTGGCATCCGCTGGCCACGGGACCTCCGTTGCGCCACTGGGCGGAGGCTCATCTTCACCCTCCCAATGGCCCTCGTGGTCCCAAGCAAAGGAGAGGACGTCTGTCACCTCGTCAGCCCCCCTGTACTCCTGGTTCAGCCGTCGCAGCGTGTCGTCGTCGGTTATCACCAACCCCATCTGCACTGGCGAGTCACCAAGGCATTCCCTTGCCAACACGGCCGATCTGATGCCGGAGAGCGCGACCCGGCGCAGCCAGCGTCGAGAGGGAGCCGGTCCGTGGTCCGACGCAGGGGCCGGTACATACAGCACGGTGATATTGACTTGGTGCGCCAGCTTCTTTGCCAATGGGGCCTCGCCATTCGGGTGTGCACGCGCTGGGATGTTAGCACGGGGTTTTGGGGGCCTTCAAGGAAGTTCTGTCGCTATCCGTCCATGCCCAACGGCACCGGCGGAAGCCCCGCAACGTATTCCTCGAACTCGGCGTACGTCCCGAACTGGGACATGGTGCGCACAAACTGCCCCACGGACGCCGACCGCAGCCTCACCCGCTCCACCTGCCCTTGGATCGGACTGGTGGAAGCTGGGCTGGAACCGTAGGAGCCGTGAAATGCGAAATAGGCTTGGTTCAGCTTGCGCAGATAGTAGCCGTTCTGCACGAATACCAACCTTCGCTCCTCCATGAAGCTCTCCGCTTCACCGATAGACCCCTCTGCCAGCAGCCGGTCCACTTCGAGACGGGTCGCACGCATCTCGCGATTGAAGGCGAAGACTTCCGGGTCGTCCGGAGTACTGCCATCCGCCGGATGGGCCAGGCCAGGCGGAGCCTCGCCTGTTATTGCTTGGTAGACCACGGCACCCAGCTCATCTCCCGCAAGGTCAGCCGCCGTCTCGTTGAGGGTGGTCATGGTGGAGTTGGCAAAGTAGTTGCGACCGAGGGGCCGGAAGAACCAGTACTGGTGCAGCCACTCGTGCACCGTAATGGCGACCAGATGATGCAGGTTGGCATTGGGGTCCACCATGCTGGGGTAGCTGGCCAAGCCCCCAGCGCGAAGCACCAGGGCCGCTAGGTCCTGCTCCTCCAGTATCCGAGTTTCCAGGCCTTCCATCTCCGACACCGTCATACGATTGTTCAACAGGAAGGAGTCCTGCCTCTCGATACGATCCCTGGGTGAGACTACCAGCACCAAGGGCGTGCTGGTGAACACCACGTCCACCGGCGGGAACACCCCACCCCAGAGCGAGCCCAACCCTTCCTGTTTCAGCACCGCCGCGACCTGCGACTCCATCGCAGCCTGTGCCCGGGGACTGAGAGCGTCCATGCGTCGCTGCAACTCGCCGATGCGTGCTTGGGCAGGGCCGTCGTCGAAACCGGACGCCACTGCCCGGTCCAACTCGGCCTTGGCCGCCCGCAACTGTTCCGCCAGCGCGGTGAACCGGTGCAGCAACTCTGCGTCCTGGGTCTGATCGCCGGAAGCCCAGGGCAGTGCTTGGGCCATCCGGTGCCACCACTTGTCGGGAAGATTGGCCAGTTCCCACTGCACCAAGCGGAACTCGTAGGGAGCGACGGCCAAGTCCAGCGGGGAATACACCGCTGGACTGTTGCCCAAGGCCAGAAGGACGAGGGCGATCACCAGCAGGCGCAGCCCCCTGCCCACGGCGCGAATTTGGGTCCACATCGCCATGGTCTAAGTCTAAGGCTTGCTCGGGTTATGAGTGGAGACTCCTGCCGTTGCGCGGGGCTCGGCGCGCCCCCGCATGGCGGCTTCTTGCGCCATCGTAGTGCTATTGACTAGAATAGCTTCAGGTTGCCGCTTGGGCATCGTTGGATATCTGTTGGCCGCCCAAGCGGATAGTCCCCCCACGATTGAAGGGAGATTAGCAATGCCCATTGCCGACGTGGCCAGGCTGCGCAATGTTGCCCTCCTGTCCCATAGCGGAGCAGGGAAGACATCGCTTGGCGAGGCCCTCCTTTTCCAGACCAAAGCCATCAACCGGATGGGTCGTGTGGACGACGGCAACACCGTCTCCGATTACGAACCCGAGGAAGCCAAGCGCACCAGCAGCGTGCAGACCAGCCTCCTCCCCTGCAACTGGGAAGGCTGCAAGATTAACCTGCTCGACACCCCCGGCTACGACGACTTCGCTGGCGAGGTGATCTCAGCCCTGCGCGTGGCCGATGGTGCCGTCATCCTGGTGGCCGCCCCTTCGGGTGTGGAGTTGGGGGCCGAAAAGGGCTGGGCGAGGTGCGAGGAAAGAGCCCTCCCCCGCATCTTCTTCGTCAACAAGATGGACCGCGAGAACGC
>JAAXIE010000154.1 GCA_012270525.1 Dehalococcoidia bacterium
ATGCCCGTCTCGCGGGTAATCAGGTCCGACCCCAAGTTGCTGGTCATCACGATGATGGAGTTGCGGAAGTCCACCTTGCGCCCCTTGGCATCGCTCAGGTGTCCATCATCGAAAATCTGCAACAGTATGTTGAAGACCTCTGGGTGAGCCTTCTCGATTTCATCCAAGAGGATGCAGCAGTATGACCTTCGACGCACGCCCTCGGTGAGCTGTCCGCCCTCGTCGAAGCCTACGTAGCCCGGAGGGGCCCCAATGAGGCGGGCCACCGTATGGCGCTCCTGGAACTCTGACATGTCGAGCCGGATCATGGTGTCTTCACTGTTGAACATGAACTCCGACAGGGCGCGCACCAACTCGGTCTTACCCACGCCGGTGGGGCCCATGAACAGGAAGACACCGATCGGGTGCCTGGGGTCCTTCAGGCCAGCGCGGGCCCGACGGACGGCCTTCGATATGCTGACGATGGCCTCGTCCTGCCCGACGATCCTCTTGTGCAACTCCTCTTCCATGTGCAGCAGGCGGGCCGTCTCCTCCACGGCGAGCCGTGAAACCGGTATGCCCGTCCACATGCTCACGACTTCAGCCACGTCGTCCTCAGTGACGGCAGGCTGCTCGCGGTCCTGGTCTTCCTTCCACTCCTGCTGCTCGCTTTCCAGCTTCTCCATCAGCCGAAGTTCGCGGTCGCGCAACTCGGCGGCATACTCGTATTGCTGGTTAGCGATGGCGTCGTCCTTCTCCTTGCGAACGTTCTCCAGAACTTTCATCGCCTCCTTCACCGAGAGAGGCGTGCTGCTGGAGCGCAGACGGACCCGGGAAGCTGCCTCGTCCATCACGTCGATGGCCTTGTCCGGCAGGAAGCGGTCCGACACGAAGCGGGATGCCAGGTTGGTGGCAGCCTGTACGGCATCCTCTCCGATGGTCAGGTGGTGGTGCTCCTCGTAACGGGCTTTGACGCCCATGAGGATGGCAACGGTCTCAGCGGTGCTGGGCTCTTCCACCGCTACCCGCTGGAAGCGTCGCTCCAAGGCGGGATCGCGCTCCACGTGCTTGCGGTAGTCGTCCATAGTGGTGGCCCCGATGCACTGGAGCTCGCCACGTGCCAGTGAAGGCTTAAGAATGTTGGCTGCGTCCACGGCACCCTCGGCTGCTCCCGCACCGACCATGGTATGTATCTCATCGATGAACAGGACGCAGTTGCCCGAGTTCCTGATTTCGTCGACCACCTTCTTCAAACGCTCTTCGAATTCCCCGCGGTACTTGGTGCCAGCGACCAAGGCCCCCATGTCCAGGGTGACCAAGCGCTTCCCCTGCAGGGAGTCCGGCACCTCGCTGTTGATTATGCGCTGGGCCAAGGCTTCCACGATTGCCGTCTTCCCAACCCCCGGCTCACCGACGAGGACAGGGTTGTTCTTGGTACGCCGGCTGAGAATCTGGATGACCCTCTGGATCTCCGGGTTCCGGCCTATGACGGGGTCGAGCTTGCCAGCCCGGGCGGCTTGGGTCAGGTCGATGCCAAGCTGGTCGAGGGTGGGGGTGCGGGTCTGGGAGCGCCCCGAGTGCCCTGCGGGCTGGGACGGGTTCTGGCTGAGAACGCGTTG
Organism: Dehalococcoidia bacterium; assembly: GCA_012270525.1. The sequence goes on from JAAXIE010000154.1 coordinate 1,599, forward strand.
CGTCTCGCCGCGCGTCTTCTCCAGGTTGACCCCAAGGCTCTCCAACACGCCAGCGGCCACACCCTCGCCCTCACGCAGCAGACCAATCAGCAGGTGCTCTGTGCCAATGTAGGTATGGTTCATGCGCCGAGCTTCGTCTACGGCCAGCTCGACCACCTTCTTGGCTCGCGGGGTCAGCCCGATCTCGCCTTGGGCAGGCTTGTCACCCCGGCCGATGATGAACTCCACGGCGGAGCGGACCTTATTGAGGTCTACCCCCAGGTTGGCAAGCACTCGCGCCGCTACGCCTTCCGTCTCTCGCACCAAGCCCAGAAGGATGTGCTCGGTGCCTATGTAGTTGTGGTTGAAACGCTGTGCTTCCTCCTGCGCCAGGGAGAGGACTTTCCTCGCCCTTTCGGAGAACTTCTCAAACCTACTGCCCATCGAGGTGACCCCCTTCTGGGTTTATCGTTCCGGTCGGGCCCCCGCGCCCTTCCTAGCATGTTGCCAGCCCGCCATGGTCGCGGCAGGTTCAGGCCTCCAAGCCTAACTATCCGGTGCCCAAGCGAAAGCGCAATATTACGTTCCGCTGAATACTGGGGTTCTGCCCCCAAGCCGCTTGTGAATATTTTAACAAACTAGGCCACTGTTAAGATACCACAGCCCAAGGGCACTGGGAAGGCACTTGCGAACGAGTTCGCAGTCTCGTGCGGTTGACCCCCCGGCGGTGGCCTATTTTCCCACTCCGTTACCAGAGCAGTATCGTCGGCGCTGGGGCGTTTCACTACCGTGTTCGGGATGGGAACGGGTGGGTCCACCCCGCTCTAACCACCAAGGGACAGTCCGTAGTATGCACCATCGGAGTCCCGTAAGCAATAGAGAAAGGGATGGGGTATCGGGCCGAATATCGGATTCTCTGCTTGGTGCACGTCCCAGCTAACCGGAGCCCCGGCCCGCGGACGTTCGGACGTTGCTGGACGCCTCTAGACGCATTGGCGAAGCTTCTCGGCAATCTCTGCGGAGGTCACGCCTGGGGGCGGAGTCGCTGGGCGGGAGACTTCGGGCTAGCCAAAGACTCGGGGCAGGTAGCTCTTGAGGAGGAACATGAGGAGGCGGTCGTTGCCTTCGAGGGCGCGGAGGCACGCCTGAATCTCGAGTGCAGCGACAAGCTCATCGCGGGCGACACGCCAGGCTTCGAGGATGACGTCGCTGTCGCGCCAGCGATGGGGGTCGCCACGGTTGATGCCGACTCCGGCTCCGGGCACTTTTGCGGCATCGGTGACCGATGCGTCAAGCTGGTGGGCGACGGGGAACCTTCCTTTCACGTTCATTGCGCGGCGACGGGGGTATCTGCGGGAGGTTCTTTTCTTCCTGTTTTGTGACTCGTTTGCCGCGTAGCAGCTTGGGTTGTGGTTGTCGTTCACGAGCGCACCGCCGCGTTGTAGATAGGGAAGGTGCAGGGGCTGGTATCTGGGAGTGGCGGCAAGACTGTCGCACATGGGAAGTTGCAGCCGGACATGGCGGCCCGGTTGGTGGTGTGACGGAAGCGGTGCCGGGCGATATGGCGGACGGAAGAAGGCTTGGCAGGCGTCGGGGCCAGGGTGGCTTCGTATGGGCGCGTCTTCACGGATCCCTCCCAAGAAGGGTTGTTCTGCAAATGCAGGAGCCGAGGCTGACTGCGGGGGTCAGTCCCCGGCACAAGACCAGATTAGGGGGACCGTGTGGGTTGGGCAATGGGGAGATGTCATAGTTAAGGTCGGCTGTTGAGGCTGGCTTGGGCTGATCCGCAGGAAAGGGCAGGATACCAGTGGGTGTTGGGCGGCCCGGGGTGGGTGGGCCCGCCTGCGCGGTATGACGAAAGAAGAGACTGGTGATGGCCAAACCAGGGATGAAGAACCAGGAGCGCGGATGACAGAGTGCAAGCCTCGTGTGTGAACACGTCTTGGTTTGAAGGGTTGGCCTTACTAGCCTGGATGTTCTGGTGCGGGGGGTCTACGCGGTCTGGGCGTGGGCCTCGTGCATCTCGTGGTCGTCGCAGGCTACCCAGTGAGAGCCCCCCTCGAAATACTCCTTCTTCCAGATGGGGACGCTCTCCTTCACCCGGTCGACCACATAGGCTGCAGCCTGGAACCCTTCCTTGCGGTGAGGGGAGCCCACGGCGACAATCATGCTGATGTCCTCGATCTCCAGACGCCCCAAGCGGTGAGCGATGGCCACATCGCTGATGCCCCACCGTTCCCGGATTTCCTGGCGCACCTTTTCCAGTTCCTTCACCGCCATTTCGGGGTAGGACTCGTATTCGAGGTAGAGCACCTTCCGCCCTTCGTTGAACAGCCGTGTCGTGCCGAGGAAGGTGATGATAGAGCCGTTCAACTCCGAGCACACCTTGGCGGTGGTCTCGTCAGGTATAAGGGGGGCGTAGGTCAGGTGAATCAGGGCGTGCCTCCACTGACGGGCGGGATGAGGGCGATCTGGTCACCGTTCCTGAGAGGGTGACTGTCTTCGACGTAATCGGCGTTGACCGCTGCCACGATGTCCACCGTGGGCGGAGCCAACTGGGGAAAGAGTTGCCGAATCAGCGACACGGCATGGCCCACCGTGGATCCTTCGGGCAGGAACAACTCGTGAGTGCCCTTACCCGCCCGCTCTCGATATAGAGCGAAGAATAGAACCTCGGCCCTCAGTTGGCTCCCCCTCTGACGC
>JAAXIE010000297.1 GCA_012270525.1 Dehalococcoidia bacterium
CGGAATTGATGGAAGAGGGGATGCGCATGGGGGCCGACGTGGTTGGCGGGCTCCCGTGGCACGAGCATCTGGATGAGGACATGCGTGCCCACATCGACTTCTGCTTCGATCTGGCCAAGAGATATGACAAAGACATCCACATGCTGGTGGACGACACCCTGAACCCCAACAGCCGCTCGCTGGAGTACCTGGCCGCTCGCACCATCGCTGAGGGCTTCCAAGGGAGGGTCTCGGCCAGCCATTGCGAGGCCATCGCCGCCTATGACGAGTACCATGCCCACAAGGTGATGGACCTGGTCCGGGAAGCGGGAGTCAGCATATCCACCAACACCCATATCAGCCTTGCGCTATCGGGCCGTCTTCACCAGGAGCCCATACCCCGGGGGATCACCCGCGCCAAGCAGATGTGGCAGAAGGGGGTCAACCTCTTCTCGAGCCAGGACGACGTCAACGACCCCTACTACCCGTTCGGTCGGAACGACCAGCAGGAAGTGGCGTCCTACGTGTGTCACACAGCTTTCATGACCTTCCCCGACGAGATCAGGGCGGTGTTCGATTTCGTCACCTTCAATGCGGCCCGGGCCATGCGGTTGGAGGACTACGGCTGCACGCCAGGCTGTCGGGCCGACCTGAACGTCCTGGCGGCCCCTACCGTGCAACACGCCCTGCGTCTCCAGCAACCGCCGGCCCTGGTCCTGCGAGGGGGCAAGGTTCTGGCCCGGAACGAGGTGAGGCAGGAACTCCTGCAAGACGCGTGATCACGATAAGGACTCCAGTTTGCTGCCGTGCTACGCCAGTACTTCGGGACGGCGAAAGGAATTGTTGGTGGCTGGCACTACGCAGTTCGGACATCTGTTAGGCCGAAATCGCTGCCCTTGTACAATAGCGGCTCACTAGTGGTCTCGGCCAACGCGTATGCGAAGCAGTCTCCGAAATTCAGCCCGGTTGGGTGATTGCCCTTACCAAAGCGCCGCCAAGCCCGCCGGGCAGCCTGTGCCTGCTCCAGGGTGACAGGTTCTAGGACAATGTCGCCCTCTGCGATGAGGCTGTCGAGCTCATTCCCAGCCGAGGTTCCAACACGACTTTCGAGCACAATGGCTACCTCTAGGAAATTGGCCACCGACATACGGCAAGGGAATATCGCCAATGCTTCGCTGTACGCGCGAGCGTCGCTTTCTCTTAGCAGGACTGCTATGGCAGCCGATGTGTCGACGATCACGTTGGTAGCCCCAACTCGTCATAAAGGAACTCACCGTGGTCTGGCGGGGCACCGCTCTCACGGAACAGCATGGAACTGCGTTCGGAGACCGCAAGTATCCTTTGCAGCCGTTGCTGGACCTCGATTTTCTTCTGCAGGCGGTCTTGGAAGGCGATAGCAATTGCGTCTGTCACCGTTTCGCCGGTGAGTTGCGCAAGTTCCCTAGCCAGCCGACACGTCTCTTCATCTGTGATTATCGCACCCACACAACCTCCAGTCCCCGGTCAATCGTAGGTGACACCCCTACGATACACCACTCGATTTCCGCTGAGCACAAGGCTGCGCATCTCCTGTACGCGTGGACATGCCTAGCGGAACTTGGGGGCTACCTGTTCGCTGAGGAGGCGGAGGGATGCCACCACTTTTTCGCGAGGCATAAGGCTGCGGTGGGTGAGCATCAGGTTGCGTACGCCGGCATCTCGCAGGGCGGCTATCTGGTCGGCAACGCGACGGGGTGATCCCACCAACTGTTGCGGGCTTTCGGGATCGGGTTCTCTGCCGTAGCCATCCCGGTCCAGTGGGACGGTCTGGGCGGGCATGGCGATGTCCTTGGGGTTCCAGCGCTCCTGGATGCCTATCAGGTGCTTGGTAGCCCCCACGAAGGCAGGGATGAACTCGTCCAGTGCCTGGTTGTCGCTCTCTGCTAGATAGGCCTCACGCCAGACCCAACACTGGTCGAGGCAGCTCTCCACCTGCTCCTCCGAGAACCCTGCTTCCCGCATCGTATCGGCGTAGAGGGTGAACACCCGGGCCAGGTCGCTGTTGGTCCGTCCACGGTACAGGAGGGGTCTGCCAGAGCGGGCCATCTCCATGATGTTGTTGTCGTCGATGCAGGCCCGGGGCAGGGGTGGATGCGGCTTCTGGTAGGGTCGGGGGCGCACCGAGGGAAAGGAGACCTGCCAGTATTTGCCCTCGTAGTGCACCTCGTCCTTGGTCCAAGCGGTGACCAGCAGGTCCTCGGCTTCCCTGAGTTGCTCCACGCCCTGGGCTGGAGTGGTGCCGAACCCGACGTACTCGAAGGTGTTGTAGGTGGCCCCGCGACCGGTGCCGACGATGAGCCGGCCGTGGCTGAGGTTGTCGAGAAGGGCGGTCTGGATGGCGAGGCGCACGGGATGGTGCAGGGCCATCTCCACGATTCCGAAACCGAGCAGCACTCGTTTCGTCCTTGAGGCCATGGCACTGGCCAGCATCAGGGGGTCGCCGTACACCACTTCGCCTGTGAAATGGTGTTCCGCGAACCAGATGGCATCGAAGCCGAGTTCCTCCACAAGCTCGGCCTCGAACATGCACTGGTCGATGGCCCGGGCATCGTTGGAATCATCGAAAACCATGGGATAGAAGAAATGACCAAAGCGCATCCGGCGTTCCTCCCCGCTGCCTGCTGAAGGGCCTCATTATGGGCGGGTAGTCGCCGCTTCACAACCGCATATCTTGCTATACTGAGTTCCCCACTGTGGGGAAGGCTTGGAACATCCTCCCAGAGAGTGACGGGCACGTCCTGGGTCGCGAGGAATTGCGATAACCGTCTTCCTCAGGGGTTGAGTTGGACTGGGTCAGACAGGAGAGGGCCAATGGTGCAGAGCTACATCGGGGCTTCGATCACCCGGAAGGAGGACGTGCGATTCCTCACCGGCAAAGCGACCTACACCGACGACATCAAGGCCCATCACCTGCTTCACGCTGCCATTCTGCGCAGTCCCCATCCCCACGCCCGCATACTCTCCATCGATTCCAGACGTGCCCTGGAGTTGCCGGGCGTGGTGGCGGTGTTCACCTTCCAGGACATCGCGGACACGGTGGAACCGAGGCGTATCCCCATCCGGGTGAGCACCAACCCGGAACTGGAACCCTTTCTGCAATACCCGCTGGCCAGCGACAAGGTGCGGTTCGTCGGGGAGGCGGTCGCCATAGTGGTGGCGGAGAGCCGACCCTTGGCAGAGGATGCTCTCGACCTCATAGATGTCCGTTACGACCCCCTTCCGCCGGTGGTGGACGTGGAAGACTCGCTGAGAGGCGAGTCGTTGCTCTTTGAGGAGCATGGCAGCAATGCCGTCGTGGACTACACCATGAACATCGGCGACTACGACGAGGCCGTCCGAACAGCGGACTACTCCCGCAGGGAGCGGTTCCGTTGTCATCGGCACACGGGCAATCCAATGGAGACCCGCGGGCTGATGGCTTCCTATGATGTGGGTCGACACGAACTCACCGTATGGGGTGAGACCAAGGTGCCTCATTTCAACCGTGGTGTGCTCTCGCACCTTCTGCAGATGCCGGAGCACCGCATCCACTACGTCGAACCCGACGTGGGCGGGGGCTTCGGCGTTCGTGGCGAGTTCTACCCCGAAAACTTTCTGGTGCCCTTCGCTTCCATGAAGCTCGGACGCCCCGTCAAGTGGATGGAAGACCGGCGGGAACACCTGCTGGGGTCCAATCATTCGCGGGAGCACGTCTGCGAGATCGAGATTGCCTGCAAGAGAGATGGCACCCTGCTGGGAATGAAGGCCCGCATTCTGGGAGCCTTGGGAGGCTACGTTCGCACCCACGGGGCCTTTATCCCCATGTCCACCGGCGGCCTGCTGATGGGTCCCTATCGGATACCCAACTACCAGTGGCAGGTGGTCTGTCTTCTGACAAACAAGACGGGCATGGGAACGTTCAGCGCGCCGGGCCGGTATGAGTCCTGCTACTTCCGCGAGCGGATGCTCGACGTGGTGGCGGCAGACCTGGGCATCGACCCTGCTGAGTTACGCCGGAGGAACCTGCTCCAGCCTTCCGACATGCCTCATACCGTCGGGGTAACCCGGCCCGGCATGGCGGAGATGGTCTACGACAGTGGCGACTATCCGCAAGTGCTGCAGGAAGCCCTTGGAGCCATCGGGTATGAGGGCATCAAGGGGGCTACCGGCCAGCAGGCCGACGGGCGTTATACGGGCGTGGGTGTGGCTTGCTTCGTCAAGAGCACCGGTACGGGGCCCAGCTATGAAGGGGCCCGCGTGGTGGTGAACGGACCCAAGCAGGTGGCCGTCTACCTCGGGGTTGCGACCTTGGGGCAGGGCCACGAGACCACCATGGCCCAGATTTGCGCCGATGGCCTGGGAGTGCCCCTAGAATACGTGACCGTCTACCACGGCAACACCGATTTCATGCCCTTCGGCGGTGGCACGTTCGCCAGCCGGGCCACGGTAATGGCGGGCAACGCCCTGTACATGGCGGCCCAGGAGTTGCAGCAGAAGGTGCTGCGCATCGCCGCTGGTTACCTCGATGTGGATCCGTCGGAGTTGGAGTTTGTGCAAGGAAACGTCATGCGCCGTGGTTCCGATATCGAAGGGCCGCTGATGGACCTGGGGCGTGCCCTGCAGCTGGCGTCGCCCACATCCCAGTACAATCAGGGCGAGATGGGCCTGGAAGCATCGGCCACGTTCCACCTGGGGCATGAGTCGTTTCCCTACGGCACCCATGCCTGCCAGGTGGCAGTCGATATCGAGACGGGAAAAATCGAGGTGCAGAAATACGTGGTGGTGGAGGACGTGGGCCATGTGATCAACCCGCTCATCGTCCACGGCCAAGCGGTTGGGGCGATTGCCCAAGGCATCGGGGCCACTATACTGGAAGACCTGCCCTACGACGATGCTGGCCAGCCCCTGGCCACCACCTTCATGGACTACCTGCTACCTACCAGCACCGAGATACCCGACATCCAGTGCCAGGTGCTTGACCTGGCCCCGTCACCCTTGAACCCGCTGGGAGTCAAGGGAGCCGGTGAAGTGGGCATCGTCGCCACCGGTGCCGTCCTGTCCAACGCTGTCTCCAATGCTCTCAGGGACTTCGACGTCCAGATCCATGATCTCCCCCTGAGCCCCGACCGCATCCGGGCCCTGGTCCGCGGGGCGTCGGCATGACTGAGGCTCCGGTTCCATGCTGAGGGTGTTCCGCCCGCTGCTGACCACCCGGGAGCGACGGGAGGTGCTGCTGGCCCTGACCTCGGCGTATATGCTGGTGCAGCTTTCCAGCCTGCCGGTGGCCCTGTCGCTACCCACTCTGGCCGAGGTGTTCGGGGTCAGCATCAGCGATGCCGCTTGGGTGGTGGTGATGTACCTGCTGGTGCTGGGAGGCTTGGTGCTACTGGCGGCCCGCTTGGGCGACCGGTACGGGCATGCCCGGGTCTTCTTCCTGGGCATCCTTGCCTCGACGGTCGGCTCCGGCCTGATTGCGCTTTCGCAGGAGCTTTGGCAGGTCGTGTTGTGGCGCGGTGTCGCTGGGCTGGGGTCGGCCATGATCCTGGGGAACTCCAATGCCATCCTCGCGGCGACCTTCCCTCCCGAGGAACGGGGACGGGCATTCGCCGTGCCCATCATGGGTGCGCGGTTCGGGACGCTGACAGGCCTTGCAGCGTTCGGGCTATTCCTGCAACTTCTCGACTGGCGCTTCATCTTCATCAGCTTCATCCCCCTGGGAGTGCTGGCCATGGCCGCCAG
>JAAXIE010000334.1 GCA_012270525.1 Dehalococcoidia bacterium
GGCGACCACGAGGACGTTCCATTCAAAGGGTTCCCATTGGCGGGCAGCGGTGGCTGAGGCGTCAGCCGATGTGTAGCTGATGCTGGCAGCCTCGAAGGTGAACCGCTCGGACGCTCCGGCGAGTCCGGGGCTGCTGGCGACTGTACCCTGCAGTGTGACCTCCCTTCCTGGAGGGGCTGCGGGTGATGGTGATGGAGCGACTTCGACCCTCAACACGCCAAAAAGTAGCACGAGGGCGGCGAGGGACAGGGCCAGAGGCCGACCGGCTCTGTGGAACAGCGGAGCGAGGGCGGTGGCTCCGACGAGGAAGAGTCCCAGAACTGGCAGTGGGACATCAACGTGGAGGCCGACGAGCAGGCCTGCTATCCAAGCGAGGCCGAGGGTGATCAGGGCCATTGCAGTTCAGGGCCGTGGGTGGAGAGTGGTTCCGGGGGAAGGAGGAACTGGCGGAACCGAAGGGGGCGGGGCGGGCTGATTGGTGCGGCAGAAAGAGAAGCGGGCCGCCTCACGACGGGTGCCGTCAGGGGAGACGGCATCCTGGGAGGCGCACCCGCTGCGTCTGCTGCTGCGAGGGTGAATCTAGCGAACGGCTTCAAGCTCCAGGGGCTTGGCCGTACCACCGGTCTCGCGCATGTAGTTCCTGGACTCTTCTTCGGTCATCATCTCGCAGAAGATTTCCAGACGGTTCCCGTCGGGGTCGAAGAAGTAAACGCTGCGGGTAAGCTGGTGGTCGGTGGTGTGGTCGATATGGGCCCCAGCGTTCAGCAGGCGACCGTACAACTGCTTGAGCTCGTCCTCGCCGCCCTCGATCTGCATGGCGATGTGGTTCAGGCCGAGAACGCCTTGCTCAGCCCCCACGGGGGCGCGGAACAGGGCGATGTCGTGGTGCTGCGTGCCGAAGGACAGGAAGGCCATGTGCCTGTCGGTGTTGTGCGACATCAACTCCATGCCCAAGGCGTCGGTATAGAATTTGATCGACTCTTCCACGTCCTTCACGTTCAGGACGACGTGTCCAACCTTGTTTACTCGTGGCATGTCACCCTCCCTTTAGCTGTATGAGGTTGTGGCAAGTATACCCTGTTCCGGTGGTCAAGTCCAAGCCGGAGCAGCCAAGGAGCAGCCAGCTGGCAATAGTCGGCGATAGGCACCTGTCTGCAATCGATGCGCTGCAATCAGGCGGACGCTACCGGCTCCAGTGCCAGGGGTTCGTTCTTCCCGCCGCCACGACGCAGTATGTCCCGGCCCGTCTCCGGGTCCCACTTCTCGGCGAAGATCTCCAAGCGGTTGCCGTCGGGGTCGTGGAAGTAGACGCTGAGGGTGGTGCTGTGCTCGGTGGTGCGCTGCACGTCGGCGCCGGCGTTGAGCAGCCGGGTGTAGAGTTGGCGCAACTCGTCCAACCCGCCCTCGATCTGCATTGCAACGTGGTTCAGACCGATGCCGCCCTGCTCGGCGCCGACTGGGGCCTTGAACAGTGCGATGTCGTGGTGCTGGGTGCCGAAGGAGAGGAAGGCCATGTGTCTCTCGGTGTTGTGGGACATCAGTTCCATTCCCAAGGCCTGGGTGTAGAACGTGATGGACTCGTCCACGTCCTTCACGTTGAGGACCACGTGACCGATCTTGTTGATTCGAGGCATCTTCTCCTCCTGATGCTTCAGATTGGGGCAAGTATAGCCTCTGCTCCGTGGGGTGGCTACAGGAGCGTACCTTGTTCCGATGGCAGCTTTGAGGCAGCTTTGGGCCGTGTTCCAGTTCGTGCAGGGGAAACATGGGCGAGGTGCTGGATTTCCTATCTGACTGGGACGGGTCCCAGGGATGGAGGGGCAGATGGGGAGATGGGACTGTTCCGACTGCAGCTTTGAGACAGCTTTGGGGTGCTGTTCCGATTGAGGAAGAGGAGAGAGATGGGGGTTGGGGCGATCCGTAGCTGGACGGGAGAGGTTTGGGCAAAGGAGCGTGGGATACGCAGGGTTGGGGTGGAGAGAATTGTATCTGGGCATCGGAACATGGCCATAGCTAAAAAACGTTTTTTCGTAGCTGATTCTGTTCCGATTATTCCGATTGGCATAGCTGGAGCCTAGCTGAAAAATCGTTCCGATTGATGGTTCCGGGCAGGTCTGGTGGTGGGCATGAAGAGGAGGCGTAAGGGAGGAGGACGCGCGGGGGCAGTCGTACCTTTTGGGGGCGTTGTCGATGCGAATGGTCATGTGTGCGGTCTTGCAAGGGTAGACTCTGCGTTGGTACCAGCCTAACCGGGGGAGGGCAGGGGGGCAAGCAGGGAATGTCATAGGGCTTTCCAGGGTGGGACGGCAAGGGTGCGACAGCCAGACGATTCGGCAGCCGCATCACGAATAGCGCAGGAGTTCGAGTTCAAGTGGCGTGGGTTGGTTGGAAGAGGGTTCGAGGTCAACGGACCGTGATCAGGTCGCGCAGGGACTCGAAGATGCCGGGGCCGATCCCGTCCACTTCCATGATTTCGGCTGGGTCGCTGAAGCCGCCAGCCTGCTGGCGGTAGGCGATGATGGCCCTGGCCCGGGCATCGCCGATGTTGGGCAACTCCTTCAGGGCCTCGACGTCGGCGTCATTGATGTTGAGCCTGCCTGCGGCGTTGTGGCCGCCTGAAGCGTTACTTCGCAGGATGCCCGCCGGAGGTGGGGTCGACGTTTCCCCGATGCGCGGGATGTGCAGGTGGTCCTCATCGTTCACGCGCAGGGCCTGATTCACGGCCATGAGGTCTGCTTCGGAGGTGGGGCCTCCGGCGGCTACCAAGGCGTCAACCAGCCGGTCGCCCTCTTGCAGTTGGTAGACGCCGGGCCGGGCGACTTCGCCGGAGACGAACACCTTCAATTCGGGAGTAGGGGTGGCCGGTGGCAGCACCACTTCCACGCCGGAGGGGGATGAAGGAACGGCCCAGAGAAGAAGCCCGGCTACCAGTGCTGCCGTTGCTACCACTGCAAGAAGCCACGGGTAGATGTTGCGCTTGGGTGATGCCAAGTTTCCTAGCGGACCTGTTCAGCCATTAATCCGATTGGGCGTGAGGGTGGCTTGGAAGCTGGCATGGGCATTCGGGCCAAGTTGCCAGCTACGGATGGCGGCGATTATAATTGCGCGACTTTCCAACCGAAAGGGCCAACCGAAAGGGCCAACGGAAAGGGGGCCATTGTTGAGCACACCCTATGCCTTTTTCCGAGGCGAGTTCGTCCCTCTGGAAGAGGCAAAGGTGGGCATTATGACCCACGCCCTCCACTACGGCACCGGCATCTTTGAGGGGATACGGGGCAACTGGAACGAAGAGAAGGGGGTGGTCTA
>JAAXIE010000358.1 GCA_012270525.1 Dehalococcoidia bacterium
AGCCCATACTGCCCCGCCGGTGGGACTCAGCCCTGTTCGGCGAGGGCCAGTCCCGCATCGTCGTCGCCGTGCCCCCGGACCGGTGGCCGCGGTTGCAGGAGATGGCCGCAGAGACCGAGACGCCACTGCTGCGGCTGGGCGTGACCGGCGGCGCCCGGTTCACCTGGGGCCACTGGCTGGACTTGCCGGTGGAAGAAATTGGCGACGCCTGGAGCAACGGCCTGGAGCGGGCGTTGGCATGACCCCGCCGCTGCGGGTGCTCTTCTTGACGCCCTACTTTCGGCCCTACCTGGGCGGCGTCGAGCGGGCCATCGAGCAGTTGACCTTCCAGATTCAGCAGTCGGCGGAAGTCGAAGCCGTCGGCGTGCTCACCACCAAGTACGCCTTCCCCAGGATTCCCCAGCCCAGTTGGCCCGACCGGGAGACCACTCCCGAAGGCATAGAAATACTCCGCCTGTCCGGTTTCCCCAGGTGGTCCCTGCCCATATATTCGGTGCCCCTGGTCTGGTTCTCTCCTCTACAAGTCCGACGTTACCTTAGAGAGTTCAACCCGAACGTCATTCATTTTGTCAGCGACGGCTGGTTCTGGGGACACTTCTGGTGTTGGTTCTGGCTCCGCGGCCGCGCCCGGTTCGTATTCACTCCGTCGTACCACGAGTTGCCAGTTATTCGCTGGTGGCTGCGGCCCATCAATGCCTTCCTGTGCCGCGTCGTCGACCGGGTTGTTTCCCTGACCAACCAGGAAGCAGCCCTGGTCAGGCGGGACTACTGGGCCCCGCCGGGCAAGCAATCGGTCATAGGGTGGGGCGCGCCGGAGCCGGAGGCCAACTCCCATTCCCAGAACGTGGACAGCAAACCAGGCTCCCCCGGCGAATCAACCAGCCCGTTAACCCTGCTGTGCGTGGGGAGACTGGGCCGCCACAAGGGGCAGGAGTGGCTGCTGGAAGTCTACCGTCAGGCCCGCGGCCAATTTCAGCGTCCGACGCGGTTGGTCCTGGTGGGCCGGGACGAGGATGCCCAAGAGAGGATTGCCGCCGCGGTGCAGAAAGCCGGCCTGGAACAAGAAGTGGTTATGTTCGGTGAGGCCTCCGACGAAGAACTGGTCCGCTGGTACTCTGAGCACGACCTCTTTGTCCTGTTCTCCCATTACGAGGCCTTCGGCCTGGTGTTCTTCGAAGCCATGGCCCACGGCGCGCCCGTCCTGACTCACGACGTAGGCGCCAACCGGGAGCTCCTCACGCAGGGCGCGGTGGTGACTCCCCGCTTCGACCAGGACGAAGCCGTCTCAGCCATGGTCCGCCTCGTCAACGACGAAGACTACCGTCGGGAGCTTGGCCGCCAAGGCCAGGAATACACTCTGGCCAACTTCACCTGGCCCGCGGTGGGGGGGAAGTATTTGGGGGTGTATAGGGGGTAGAATACCCCGGATGAATCGTCACAACGGTGTAACCACATGAACCGCCAAGAGCTAGAGTCAAAAGCCAGGCAAATCCTCCTAGGCAACCTGCGGCGCGGCGTTGGCGATTGGAACGGGAAAGAATACAGCTTTGTCTGCCCATCCCTGGTGGGTTATCCCTTCCAGTGGTTCTGGGACTCCTGCTTCCACGCCATCGCCCTGATACACCTGGACCAGGAGCAGGCCAAGGCCGAGATGCGGACGCTGATGAGCGGGGCCCTGCCCGACGGCTTCATACCCCACATCATCTTCTGGGAGATGGAGAAGCAGCCCGATTTCCTGGCCCGTAACATCGTCGGGATGACCAACCCCAACACCAGTGCCACCATGCAGCCCCCCATCATCGCCTACGCCGTGGAGCGTGTGTACCAGGCCACTGGCGATGACGCTTTTCTGCAGCACTCCCTTCCTGTTCTCACTGCCTTCTATCGCTGGCTGGCCCGGAACCGCGACCCCGACGGCGACGGCCTCATCGCTGTCATCCAGCCCGAGGAAGCCGGCACCGACTGCTCGCCCAAGTACGACGAAGCACTGGGCTTGGAGGAACTGACCAACCGCGGTTTCATCGCAGCCCTGAGCAAGGTATACCAAGCCTACGAACCCCTGCGGGGCGACGACCAGCGCATACTGGCGGCCGATATCTTTCACTTCGAGGACGTGCTGGTCAACTCCATATACGTGATGGGGCTCCGCTCCCTGGCAAGGCTGCTGGGGGAAGACGGCGCAGGCAGGGAGTTCAGCCAGCAGGCCGACAGCACACGCGACGCCCTGCTGGGAAAATGCTGGAATGAAGATGCTGGAGCCTTCTTCGACCTCTCAGGCGTTGCCGAGAAACCGGTAAGAGTCGTCACCATCAGTTCGCTGATGCCTCTGATTCTGGACGACCTGCCCAAGCAATACGTGGAGCGTTTGGTCAACGACTGGCTCACGTCCCCCGATCACTTCTGGCTCCCCTACCCTGTCCCCTCGGTCCCAGCTTCCGACCCCAAGTTCATCCCTGGGAACCCACGTGGCTTCATCTGGCGAGGGCCGAGCTGGATGAACACCAACTGGTTCCTCGTACACGGGCTGCGTCGGCACGGCTACCACGACCTTGCAGCCCACATCGTTGACCGCAGCCTGGAATGCATCGAGAAATCGGGCATCCGGGAGTACTACCACCCCTACACCGCCGAGGGGTTGGGCGCACGGGACTTCGGATGGTCCACGCTGGTCCTGGATATGTAGGTTAGCGTGGCCTTTGCCCTGGTTCTTGCGGCGTCGTCAGCCATCATCTTTGGCATCGGCACCATTTTCATCCGGGTGGGCACCCAGCGGGTCCCCGCGGTGGTGGTGACCGTGATTTCAGTGGGAGTCAGTGCTCTGCTGGCCCTCATCCTTGCCTTCAGCTTCAACGCATCCGAGATGCTCAGCCTCTCCGGCGATACCCTGGGATGGCTGCTGCTTCAGGGAACCCTCGCCTACCCCTTGGGTCGGCTGCTGAACTACACCGCCATCTCCATGGTGGGAGCGGCCAGGGCCTCCCCCATCTTCTCGATCTCGCCGGTGCTGGCCTTCGGTCTTGCCATGCTCTTCCTAGGCGAACGGCCTACGGAACTGGTGATCCTTGGCACCCCCGTAATGGCCTTCGGATTGGCCCTCGTCGTGCGTGCCGGGGTCATCTCCTCGGCATCGCTGGAAGGGGTTGTCACCAGCCGGGCGGGATTTCTCTTTGCCGTGGGCTCCGCCTTGGCCTTTGGCGGGGTGGCCGTGGTGGGAAGACACATCGTATCCAGCTATGCCCCTGCCTTCGTCACCGCCGGCTGCGCCATGACCTTCGGCTTCGTCATGCTCTGCGCCATGAGCAGCCGCCGCATCGTTCCCGGATTCCGCGGTTCTCCACCCAGATATCTAGCCGTATGCGTGCTGGCCGGTCTCTTCCAGGGCGCAGGGGCCCTGCTGCTCTATTCTTCGCTGAGCGAGGCCCCAGCGACCGTCGTCACCCCCATATACTCCTCCAGTCCGCTCCTGATACTTCTGCTCTCCCACGTTTTCCTGCAGCGACTGGAAGCAGTGAACTTCGGCTTGGTGCTGGGCACCATCCTGAGCGTAGCCGGCGTGGCACTGGTGGTCATCGGAGCCACCAGTGGCTGACCATAATCGGGGCCGTAGGAGCCTAGTCCCGTATCTCTACGATCATCTCTATCTCCACTGGCACCCGGTCGGGCAGACTGCCCATGCCCACCGCGGAGCGGGCGTGTCGCCCCGACTCTCCATACAACTCCACCAGCAGGTCAGAGGCCCCGTTGGCCACCCGTGGCGTATCCCCGAAATCGGGCGCGCAGTTGATCATGCACAGTAGCTTGACCACCCGCGTGACCCTGTCCAGGTCCCCAATCACCGTCTTCAGTCCCGCGAGGGAGTTGAGGATGCACTGTCGAGAACAGGCGTACCCTTCATCGATGCTAACGTCACTGCCCAGCTTTCCCACGTGCAGGTAGGTACCCTCGGGAAGCACTGGCACCTGCCCCGCCACGTACACCAGATTGCCCGTCTGGACAGCGCGTACGTAATTGGCTACCGGCGCGGGTGCTTCGGGCAGCTCGTAGCCCAACTGCTTCAGCTTGTTCTCGACCTCCATGAGGCCTCCTCTCCTTCGACGATTCCATATGTCGACCCGCCCGCTAGGATACGTCTTTCCTAAAGCCATTTGAAGGGCGAAAGCCGCGGACAGCCAACTCCAATCATGCCCAACCTGTCTTTATGTTAACTGGTACGACCATCAAGGTTGACAATGAGGCGATTTCAAGCTAGTTTGGCTCTGTGAGTTGCTCAAGACCCATAGAAGGCAGGGACCACCGCCTGCCCGACAAGCGCTCCAGGGCCAGGATCAAGCAGTTCCTTCCCACCGAAACTTAGCGTCTCTCATCCACAACCCAACCCATCCCACCGCC
>JAAXIE010000364.1 GCA_012270525.1 Dehalococcoidia bacterium
CGTATGCCCCTCCAGAGCGTGGGCCGCCCTCAGGAGTGTTGCCTCGTCGTAGTGACGCCCTACGAGTTGTACCGCCAAGGGCAACCCCTCATCAGTAAACCCGAAAGGCACCGAGACCGCTGGCGACCCTGTCAGGTCCCAAGGCACCGTGCCCCGCAGAGCGTGACGTCCCCCCAGTGCCTCACCTTCAATGTTGAACTCGGTCTGCCCATGTGGGAAGGCTGGCATTGGCACCGTCGGAGCCAGGAACAGGTCGTACTTCGAGAAGTATTCCCTCACCTCTTTTTTCAGGTGCTCCCACTCCGTCATGGCCTCCAAATAATCTGGCAACGGGTGCGGTGGCGTCTCAACGAACCTGCGCCGGAAGATCTCCGTCAACTCGCCTTCACGGCCGGCAATGGTGGGCCCTGCGTAGAACCCCGCCTCGGCGTTGTACATGATGGCCGAAATTGCCCCCGAATCCTTCTCCCTCAGGCCGGGTATCTCCACCGGCTCCACCTGCGCCCCCAGTCCCGAAAGGGCCTCGGCGGCCCCGTTGATGGCCACCTGCACCCTTGGGTCGACTGCTATCCCTGCCGTCGGGCTGAACCCCACCCTCAACCCCGACGCCGTGCCGTCCAGATCGAGATAGTCCTGCACCGGGACGTCAATGGCATACGGGTCTGCACCATCCGGGCCCGCCAGCACCGACATCGCAAGGGCTGCATCCCTTACCGTGCGAGCCATGGGTCCCACGTGTATCGCCCTGAAAATCACCTGCGGCTGGATACCGGTATACGGGACCCGCCCGATAGTCGGCTTCAGCCCTACCAACCCGCAGAAAGCCGAAGGCTCCCGGATGGATCCCCCAAGATCCGTTCCCAGGCCAAGAGGCGAAAGCCCGCCCGCGATGGCCGAGGCCTCACCCCCGCTGGACCCGCCCGCCGTGTGCTCCAGGTTCCACGGATTACGCGTCAGACCGAAAACCAGGTTGCCCGTCTCCCACCACAGGGCGAACTCCGGCATATTGGTCTTCCCCAGCAGGATCCCGCCAGCCTGCTTCAGGCGCGTATACACCACGGCGTCCTGTTGGGACACATTGTCGGCCAGCAGCTTCGACCCCAAGGTCATACGCAGTCCCGCCGTCTCGATGCAGTCCTTCAGCGTGAACGGGACTCCGTGCAGTGGCCCAAGCCCATCTCCCCGCATCACAGCGGACTCCGCCTCCCGGGCCATCGCCAGCGGGTCCTCTTGCGGGAAAATCACTATGGCATTCAGCCTCGGGTTGACTTCCTCTATGCGGTTCAAGTGGGCCTGCACCACCTCCACCGGCGACAGTTCCTTGCTCCGAATGGACTGCGCCAGTTCGTGCGCCGGCTTGAAAAAGATCTCATCGGCCATCCTTAGTATCCCCCTCTCACTGAGAACAACACTGCCCGCTCATACCGCCCCACGCTAGGCAATCGCGTGGGGTCACCATTTGGTCTACAGGCCCATGGCCTGCAGCCCCAATCGGGCCAACTCCTCGTCCGTGACCCCGCTGGGGTATCCGCCTACGCCGATTCCCCCCATCAACACACCGTCGCTGGAGCGTACCGCCAAGCCTCCCTGACCCGGCGTGAAGTTGGGGTCGCCACTGATTTCGGGCAACGTCAGGCCCCGGGCGTGCATCGTCTCCCCGTACGTCACCGAGTCCATGCCGGTGATGGCTGCGGTGTAAGCCTTGCGGAAAGCATGGCGCTTGCTGAACAGACGCAGGTTGTCCATGTGCGCATAGGCCACCATGTTCCCTGAATCATCCAGGATGCACATCGCCACCGGCTGGTCTGGAGTCTCGTTTGCCTTGGCGATCATGGCCTGCATCGCAGCCTGCGCTTGGGCAAAGCTGATAAACGGTCGGTCTGCCATGTGAGTCCCTCCTCCATTCGCTGCTCCCCACAGAGTACCCGCCACCGCTCCCATAGTAAATCGCCCCGGCCTCGGTCCTTCTGTGGGGACTATTCTTGGGAACGTCTCCATCATCGCTATGGGCATAGGGCATTCAGGTGTCCTGGGCGCCCCTGGTGGCCCAAGCTCCCCGTTGGGTATTACTGGGCTGTCCAACCGCCGTCGATGGCGAGTTCGCTGCCGGTGACGTAGGAGGACTCGTCGGAAGCCAGGTAAAGCACCCCGTAGGCGACCTCTATAGGTTCGGCGTAGCGGCCCATGGGCGTGCGTTCCAGCATACGCCGGTTCCGTTCCGGGTCGTTGCGACTGGCCTCGGTGAGGGGCGTGGCGATGGGGCCCGGATGCACCGAGTTGGCACGGATGCCGTCGCCAACATGCTGCAATGCCGTGGTCTTGGTGAGCAGGCGCACTGCCCCCTTGGAAGCTTGGTACATGGGGCTGCTCATCTCGGCACCCACCATGCCCCAGATGGATGAGATGTTGACGATGGAGCCTCCGCCTGCCTCGCGCATAGCGGGGATGGCGTGCTTGGTGCCGAGAAACACGCCCTTGGCGTTGATGTCCATCATCCGGTTCCAGTCTTCCAGCGTGGTGTGTTCCAGCAGGCCCCCGCCACCGATGCCAGCGTTGTTCACCAGCACGTCAAGCTTGCCGAACCTGCCCACAGTGACGGCGATAGCATCCTGCCAGTCTTCCTCGCGGGTAACATCCAGCTTCAGGTAGAGGGCCTCGCCTCCCGCCTCGTTAATCTGGGCTTCCACCTGTCGACCCTCGTCCTCGCGAATGTCCCCTATTACCACCTTGGATCCCTCTTGGGCAAAGAGCCGCGCTTCCGCGGCCCCCATGCCCCGGGCCCCGCCACTTATCAGGGCCACCTTTCCCTGCAGTCTCAACTCTCCCCTCCCGCGTTACTCTTTGGAGGGGCCGACAGTGTACCACGGGGCCGGGAGCCTGCCTCGAGGCTGAGATGAGCGGACACAGGTGACAGCTTGCGTACGAAGCATGGTTAGTTTAGCATCGGGCCACCTTTAAGAGGCTGCTCCGTTCGGGCAAGGAGGTGAGCCGTGGCCCAAGTGATCGGCCAGAGTGTCAAGCGAATGGAAGACCGGCCCCATCTCCTGGGTCAAGGGGCGTACTCAGATGACATCCAGATTCCGGGTACCCAGTGGGCCCACTTCCTTCGCAGCCCTCATGCCCATGCGCGAATACGGAGCATCGACACATCGGCTGCCCTAGCCCATCCGGGAGTGACGCTGGTTCTCACGGGCAGGGACGTGCACCCCAGGTACAACACCTACCCGCTGGTGGCCATACCGGGCATCCACGTACTCGCCCCGTACGCTTCCAACCGGCCGCCCTATTATCTGATGGCCGTAGGCAAGGTGCGGTACATGGGCGAAATCGTGGCCATGGTCGTGGCCTCGGAACGTCTGGAGTCGAGGGACGCGGAAGAATTGGTGCGGGTGGAGTACGAG
>JAAXIE010000050.1 GCA_012270525.1 Dehalococcoidia bacterium
AGGGCCTGCTGCATCTCGATCCAGTGGCTGGCAACGTGCCGATAGAAGCGGTTCTCGCCGTAGATGGTGTTCATGTGGGAGTACCAGGCCCCGGTTCCCTCGTGGAAGCCCCAGGTCACGTCCATCTCCTCGTGGAGGGAGTAGAGGGGGTCCCACTGGTTGGAGTGCCAGTAGCGGTCGTTGCACAGGTTGGGGCGCATGAAGGAGCCGACGGCACCCAATTCCTTGACGGCGCGGACCAGTTCCTGGCAGGCAAGGTTCACGTCCTGGGGAGGGAGCATGGCGGCGAATTTCAGTTGGTCGGGGCTGAACTGGCAGAACTCGGAAATCCAGTTGTTATAGGCTTGACACAGGGCAAGGGAGAGTTCGGGGTCCATGCCGTCGCGGGCCACGAGACCCAAGCCGGTGGTGGGGAAGAGGACAGCGATGTCGATGCCTTCCATGTCGAAGGCCATGACCTGGGCTTCGGCGTCGTAGTCGCGCTGGATGGCAAAATCGAGCCTGCCGGAGTCGGCGATGCGGGAGCCGGAAAGGGCCACCGAGGCGAGGCCGGAGTGGCTGCCGTAGTTGCTGGTGGCGGGGGCCGTCCGCTTGCGGTACTGCTGCATGTCTGAGTCGGCGGAAACAGCAAGGCCGTCGATCATCATGGTGCCCCGCTTGGGCCTGCCGTTGGAGCCGCGAGGCAGTATGACGCGGTCCTTGAACTTGGGGTCCAGATACTTGTCGAACAGGTCGGGCGGTTCCATGATGTGCATGTCACAATCGACGAACCTCATTCCGTCCTTCATGGTTTCTCCTCTCGATACGGTCTAGGCTTCTCCAGCTTGGCCGCTGCCAGTCTATTAGGGCCTCATGGGGGTGTCAACTTGGGGTCTGCGTGCAACGTGGAAGGGCGGGAGCCGTGAGTCCTCGCATCGCGTGGCATGTTGCGAGTCGGGATGCGGTGCCTGCTGAATTGAGGGCGTGCGGTATGGGGTACAATGCAGGGAAGCGTTTCTTGGGGTGAGGAGTTGGGTGACATAAGCACTCTGGCTTTGTAATGTTACGGCGGTTACGGCGGTTTCTTGCAGTGTTGGGCCATTGATTGAAACGGAGGTACTGGACTGGCTCATCAGGCACGGGTACCTGATAATGTTCCTGGTGATGCTGGTGGAAGGGCCGGCGGTGAACGCCACGGCGGCCCTTGGAGCATCGCAAGGTCACTTCAACGTATTCATTGTTTTCGTCCTCTCTTTCTTTGCCAACTTTCTTCCCGATGTCCTCTATTATCTGCTGGGCATCTGGACAGGGCGACGGGTGCTGGAGAGGTTCGGGCCTCGCATCGGCATTCCGCCGTCGCGCCAGGAGCGGGCCGCTGGGCTGATCGCGAACAACATGGGAAAGTGGCTGCTGTTCATCAAGACCATCCCTCTCATCAGCCCGTTGGGGTTGGCGGTGATGGGGGCTTTGGGGGTGTCCGTCAGGCGTTTCATCTGGTGGGACATGGCAATTGTCGCCATTGTGTCGGGGATGTTCACGGCATTGGGGTACTACTCAGGAGAGGGGTATGGACTGCTCAGCACCGCGTTCGGGTATGGTCCGTTATGGCTGGCCCTCATGTTCGTGCTGTTCGTGGTGGCTTCGTTGGCATACAGCCTTGTAGCGCGCAGGTACACCCGCAGAATGCAGCGGGCCATCAGCGAGAACTCAGTTGGGCAACATAAGCAGCATGATCATGAGGACATCGAGGTGGGGTAGAAGGTACGAGCCGAGATACGGGAGGCGTGACCGGTGAAGGTGTTGCTGGCCAACGATACCTATCCGCCACAACTGAACGGCGCGGCCGTGACCACGCAACGGTTGGCTAGGGGCCTTGCTGGCAGAGGCCATAGCGTGACGGTGGTGGCTCCCAGCATGTCCTACCGCGACGAAGTGCAGCGGGACCCATCCTGCTCTGGTGTCACCGTGCACCGGGTCAAGTCGTTCACGACCAGGCCCATCCATCCCGATTTCCGCGTCGTCTCGGTGGCCCGCATAGGGGCCAAGCTGGGGAGGATTTTCGGGGATGTCGAGCCGGACATCGTGCACATCCAGAACCACTTCATATTGGGGAAGGCCTGCCTGAAGCAAAGTCGCAAGCTGGGCGTTCCCATTGTGGGAACGAACCATTTCATGCCGGATAACGTGCTGGGATACATCCCGAAGCCCCTCAGGTCGGTGAGCGCGTCGATGATGTGGAAGGAGTGCGCCAAGGTGTACAACCGCTTGGACTGCGTCATCGCACCATCGCAGGCTGGGCTGGACCTGCTGCTGAAGGCTGGCCTGACGGCCCCGGTGCGCGTCGTCTCCAACGGGATAGACGTGCGGCAGTATTCCAAGTCGCCCGTGTCGGAGGACCTGTACGATAAATACCGGATCCGGCGGGGCGTGCCTACCTTCATAGTGGTGGGGCGGCTGGAAAAGGACAAGAAAGCCGACGTGGTGATACGGGCCACGGTGGAGGCGGCAGAATCGGCCGACCTGCAGACGATAGTGGTGGGCAAGGGGAAGGACCAAGCGGAGTTCTGGGAGCTTTCGAGGCGACTTGGGGCGGACGGCAAGGTGGTCTTCACCGGCTACGTTCCCGACGAAGACCTGCGAGGCCTGTACAACCTGGCGGACGTGTACGCGGGTCCGGGGGTGGCGGAGCTACAGGGGTTGGCGGTGATGGAAGCGATGGCGTCGGGGTTGCCAATTCTGGCGGTCAATGCGGTTGCTCTGCCGGAGTTGGTGGAGGACGGGGTCAACGGCTACCTGTTCGATGCGACGCCGGAAGATCTGGCGCGCAAGATGCTCCTGATGCTGGAGAGTCGAGACTTGCGGGAGTCGATGGGTCGTAACAGCCTGGACCGGGTGAAGAGCCATGACATGCCCTTCGTTCTGAGGGAGGTTGAGGAGTTGTACGGGGAGTTGGCAGCGGCTCAAGTTGAGACGAGAGGGCTGCGTGGTTGAGGCGTGAGTGCAAACAGGGAGGGTTGGTGGAGACGGGGGAGGGTCGAACTCCCCGTCCAAAGGACACCCTGGGTGGATGTGCTACAGGCTTATCCGGCGCTTTGGTCTCGCCCTACTGACCTTCCGCCGACAGAATGACAGCGGGCCAGCCGATGTGTCTTAGTCTGTCCCCTACCGGCGGAGGGACAGAAGCGCCCCGGACTCATGGCGCCCGTTACCCCGCCTCCAGGGTTAGCGAGGGCGGACGTAGCTGCCTAATCTAGGCAGCTAGTGCGAATTCACGTTCGCCAGTTACTTTTTTGCTGCCAGTTTAGCGAGTTAACAGCAACTCGGCCTGCAATCGTCCAGTGCGCTCCCCTGTCGAACCCGCGCGTCCCCAGACAGTTCAATTATGGCACACGGGGAGTTGATGCGCCAGCTGGATGAGGAACGACGGGCAACATAACCTCGTGGGGGAGGGCCTGCTGTTAGCGGGAGGCTTGCCGAAGGGCGCGGCGGGCTTCCTGGTCTTTTTCGCGGTCGATCAGGGTGCGTCGCTTGTCGTACTGTCTCTTGCCCTTGGCGAGACCGACTTCCACCTTGGCGTAGTGACCCTTGATGTACATGCGAAGGGGGACGATGGTCAGACCCTTTTCCCCGGCTTCTGAAGCGAGGTGAGCCAGTTGGTCTTTGTGGAGGAGCAGCTTGCGTGGCCTGGTGGGTTCGTGGTTGTAGATGCCGCCTTGGGGGTAGGGGGCGATGTGGGCGTTGTGCAGCCACAACTCGCCGTCCTGAGGCCGGGCGTAAGCGTCGGCGATATTGGCCCGCCCGGCGCGCAGCGACTTGATTTCGGTGCCCGTCAGGACCAGACCCGCTTCCATCGTATCCATGATGTAATAGTCGAAGCGGGCCTTGCGATTGGTGGCGATGGTCCTGTTCGCGCCGGAAGTACTGCTCTCTTTGCGCTTGGAGCGTGCGGACATGACTAGGAGCCTTCTGTCTGGGAGCTTTCTATCAGGTGGTTCAGCATCTCGATGGCCTGTTCCAGTTGAGGGTCGCCCCTGCTGCCTTCGGGCACTTCCACTACATGGTCGGGGTCGATGCCATCGCCCTCGATGAGGGCCCCGCTGGGGGTGTACCACCGGGCGATGGTGAAGTATACGCCGGAACCGTCGCTGAACTGGTGGAAGGAGCTGACGCTACCCTTGCCGAAGCTGGTCTGGCCCAAGGTGGCGGCGCGTTGATGGTCCTTGATGGCTCCGATGAACACCTCGCTGCCGCTGCCGCTGTATTCGTTCATGAGGAGCACCATGGGTATGCTGCTGGCGATTCCACCGGAGTTGGCGTGGAACTCGATGCGCTGGCCGGCACTGTCCAGCTGGTAGAGGACGAGGCCACCATCGAGGAACTGGTCGATGACGTCCACGGTGGCGTTGAGGAGCCCGCCGGGGTTGTTGCGCACGTCGACCACCAAGCCCCTGCTGTTGCGCCGGTTGTAAATCTCTATGGCCTCGGATACCTCGTCCTCGGTGTTGTTGGTGAAGGATGAGATACGCAGGTGGCCGATGCCTCCCACCAAGCTGCGGAACTTGACGCTGCGCACACGGATGTTGTCGCGCACGATGGTGATGGTGATGGGTTCGCCACCGTCCTGGTGCAATATCAGCAATTCGACGGGGGTGCCGGCCTCTCCCCGGACCAGGGCCACGGCTTCGCCAAGGGAAAGGCCGTCGGTGCTCTGGCCGTCGATGGAGAGGATGATGTCGCCGGGACGCAGGCCGGCTTCCTCGGCGGGGGTGTCGGGCATGGGGGCGTGAATCATGATGCGCCCGTTGCGAGTGGATACCTCGGCCCCAATGCCGGAGAACTGCCCTGAGAAATCGTCCTGGGCGATGGAGAACTGGTCGGGGTTGAGGTAGGTGGCGTGGGGGTCGTCGAGGGCTTGGAGGATGCCCTTCACGGCACCGGCCTCCATGTCCTCGACGGCGAGTTCTTCCCGGTCGATGTACCGTCGCTGGAGCACGTCCCAGACGTCGGAGACTTTGCCGAAACCGGGGGGCAGGGAATGGTCGGAGGCCTCGGTGTCTCCGCCGTAGCCCCGTACGGCCCAGCCGACAAGGGCCAGCACCAGTGCCACCACGGCGATCAACCCCAGGGAAGTTACGGCTGTCTCCAGTTTGCGCACAGGTCCTCCAACCGACGGTAAGCATCAGTAGGGAGGGGTGACTATGAAGGAAGTACCCACATTTTAGCACGGGCGGCTCCATGTGACGGTCATGCGTAGCTGTTCACGTTGACACTCTGGGTACCCCTCGGTAGGATGGGCCCGAATTAGAGGCAGATAGCGGAGCGAACGTCATATGGTTGGCATCAAGTCCTATGGGGTGCATATTCCGCGCTATCGCTTGGGGCGCGAAACGACTGGCTGGGGCAGTTCGACCGAGCGGGCCATAGCCAATTTCGATGAAGACAGCGTGACCATGGCGGTTTCCGCTGGGGTCAGTTGCCTGGATGACATAAGTCGGGACAGCATCGACTCGCTTCTCTTTGCCACCACCACGCCTCCCTACGAGGAGAAGCAGTGCGCGTCTATCATCGCCACGGCTCTGGACCTGAGGCGGGACATCTCCACGGCGGACGTCACGGGGGTGTTGCGGGCTGGTACTACCGCGATACGGATGGCGATGGACTCGCTGAATGCAGGATCAGCCAAGAGCGTGCTGGTGATAGCTTCCGACTCCCGTCAGACAGCCCCGCGGGCTGATATCGAACGTAATCTGGGCGATGGGGCGGTGGCCTTCCTGCTGGTGGCGGAAGACGGGGCAGCGACGATAGAGGGCACCAACACAATAAGCGAGAACATGCTCGATATGTGGAGGTCGCCGGGGGACCCGTTCCTGCGTTCCTGGGAAGACCGCTTCATGATGGAAGAGGGCTTGGAGCGCATTCTGGTGGAGGCGTCGCGGAGCTTCATGGAGAAGCACCAACTCACGCCCCAGAGCTTCTCCAAGGTCGCTTTTCACTCGCCCGATGGCAGGCGTCACACCGCGCTGGGTCGGCGGATGGGTTTCGCTGAAGGTCAGATACAGGACCCCCTGTACGGGCAGGTGGGGAATACCGGCACGGCCTTTCCGCTGATGCTGCTGGCCGGAGCGTTGGAGGAATCCAGCGAGGACGACCTGCTGCTGGTGATAGGGTACGGCGACGGCTCGGATGCCCTGTCACTGCGGGTCAACAGTGGCATTTCTTCCCTGAGGGAGCGTGGACTGGTCAAGCGGGGCGTTGAGGCGAAGACGGTACTGAACAACTACGAGATATATGCCCGCTGGAGGAACGTGTGGGTGTCGGACGCGGCGGCGCGTCGTCCGGCAGCCCAGTCGCCATCGGTGACGGCCATCTGGCGGGAAAGCGAGCAGAACCTGCGTCTGCACGGGGCCCGCTGCACCAGTTGCAGCACGGTCCAGTATCCTCCGCAGCGGGTATGCACCATCTGCCAAGCGCGGGACCAGAACGAGCCGGTCAGGCTCTCGGACCGACGGGGTACAGTGTTCACCTATTCGATGGACTACCTGGCGGGGACCACCGACGTGCCGTTGGTGATCACCGTGGTAAACTTCGAAGGCGGGGGACGGATGCTTTGCATGATGACCGACCGGGAGTTGGACGAGATAGGCGTGGACATGCCCGTGGAGATGAGCTTCCGCAAGCTGCGGGTGGTCAATGGGATCAGCAACTACTACTGGAAATCGGTGCCGGTGCGCAACTAGGCGTGATCCGCGTGTTGCGGGCCTTTAACATAACGACAGGGGGTTAGGCAGATGCAGGGAATCAAGGACAGGGTCGCGATCATAGGCATGGGTTGCAGCAGGTTCGGGGAGCGGTGGGATGCCGGCGTACCGGACCTGATGGTAGAGGCCGCGTACGAGGCGTACGAGGATGCCGGAATCGACCCCAAGGACATCCAGGCTGCCTGGCTGGGCACAGTGGGGAGCTTCCGCACAGGTCAACCCTTGGCCCAAGCCCTGAAACTGGACTACCTGCCAATCACGCGGGTGGAGAATGCCTGCGCCACCGCCACCGATGCGTTCCGGAACGCCTGCTATGCCGTGGCCGCGGGCATCTACGACATCGTGCTGGCCTTGGGGGTGGAGAAGCTGAAGGATTCGGGGTTCTCCGGCTTGGCCAGCTACGAACCACCGGGTAGTGACGTGGCACCCCCGGTGCCGCCCCCTTCCCAGTTCGCGCTGGCTGCGACCCGCTATTTCCATCACTACGGGATTCCCTACGAGGAGGGGAAGCGGGTTCTGGCGCAGATCGCTTCCAAGAACCATCACAACGGCACGATGAACAGCAAGGCCCATTTCCAGCGCGAGGTGTCGGTGGACCAGATCATGGGGGCCCCGATGATCGCTTGGCCACTGGGTCTCTATGATTGCTGTGGTGTCAGCGACGGCAGTGCAGCGGCCATCATCACCACCCCGGAGATCGCGAAGAGCTTCCGACAGGACTACATACTGGTGAAGGGCTTGGGTCTCGCCGTTGGGGCCTTCGGGATGCTGCGGGAGGACTGGGACTTCACTTCCTTCCCCGAGAATGTGCGTGCGGGCCAGGCTGCCTTCCAGGAAGCTGGCATCACCAACCCGCGCGAGGAGATCGACCTGGCCAGCGTGCACGACTGCTTCACCATCACCGAGTTGATCATCATGGAGGACCTGGGGTTCAGCCCGCAGGGTCGTGCCCGGGAGGACGTGGAGGCTGGGGCTTTCACGCTGGAGGGGGACCTGCCGGTCAATACCGACGGCGGGCTGAAGTGCTTCGGTCACCCCATTGGGGCCAGTGGCATCCGCATGATCTACGAGGTGTACAAGCAGCTACAGGGCAAGGCGGGGGACCGTCAAATCCAGAAAGCGGACATGGGGCTTACGCACAATCTGGGTGGACGTCCTGGCTCCTTCACTGCTTCGGTTTCGATCTTCGGCCGGGCGGACTGACCTGCAGGCAGAATTCGGGATGGGGACTTTCGAAGTGGAAGTGTTCATCGGCAATGTCGAAAACGGCGATCTGACGCGGGTGGAAGCGATCGTCGATACCGGGGCTACCCATTCGATAATGCCGGGCAGCCTGTTGGAATACCATCAGGTGCGGTCCTACGGGCTGCAGGAGTACATGCTCAGCGACGGAGGCACAAAGATTTTTGAATTCGGGATGGCTCTCTTCCAGTTGAACGGAGAGAGATGGCCCTGTCCCGTGCTCTTTGGTGAAGAGGGGCTGCATCTTCTCGGAGCCACTACCCTGGAGATATTCCGGCTGGCGGTCGACCCGGTCAACAGGGAGTTGGTGCCTCAGGTCTGGATAGCCCGTCCTTTTTGACCGGCGTCTCCGGTCTGCGTCCCGCCATGTTATGTCGAGCAACCCGGCGCAAGCCATTAATGGTACGACATAACAATTATTGTGCGAACCACCCTGTTCACTCCTCGACAGCGGTGGAACCTTGTGATTTCAGCCGCTATGTCGACCACCCTTTTGCGAGGTGCGACGGGATGGGGCGATAAAGGGGAGGTCGGGGCGAATGACCAGGAGAACAAGATACATGGGAGTTCTGGCGGCCCTGATTGCCATCATTGTCGGAGTGGGGATATGGGTCGTGTTCACCTATTCGAGCGGAGGGCCGGTAGTCTCGGCCCGGGAGATGGGAGAGAGGGCTACCGCCGCGAGGGACATGGTAATCGGCGACCTCGCACCCGGGAAGGCACTGTACTTCCGGACCGACTCATATAACGCGGGACAGAGCACCACCGAGGAGTCGTGGATGGTGTTGGGTGATAAGGAGGAACTGGTCCGCGCCGTGACCCAGGTGCGGGACACAGGAGGAAGCCTCATCGCCACGGCGGAGTCCAGAGGCGGGGTCCTGACCCACTCCGACCACGTGACAGGTGATGTGATTACCCTGCCTGACGCCACTGGCTACAGCATGAGCGACTGGGTAGCGAGTGCATTGACCGGCATCGAAACGCTCAACTCCAGAGATCCTCGTACGGGGCGAGGTCAGTTGTGATCGGGTTTGCTGGAGAGGTCCCAGCGGACGCTCAGGTCATCGTCGACAACTTCACCGGGAGCCACGACATTGACGTGCAGTTGGAGACCAACCTGGGATTCAGCGAGCAACAGCTCCACGAGGCCCTTGTGAGAACGTACAAAGCGGTGCGAGAAGCTCCCAGGGTGCTCAAGGCATGGGGGAGCAGTGGCGATGGGGACATCATTATCACCGTAGAAATGTCACTGGAGACATCCGACTCCCGTTTCGCCTCGCTTCAGACCCTAGCACAGGCCGCGTTGGAATCCGACACACACACCGGCATAAGCGTGCAGGTAGTCAAGGGGATAGTCCCGGTGATTAACGTCGACCATAGCGGTCAGCAGTTTGCGGTGAGGAGGGCTAAGGAATGAGATTCTCCAAGTTGAAGCCGAAGTGACAACATCTTGCGCTATTTGGAGACGGGCGTGGCCCAGGCCACGCCTGTCTCGCTTAGGGCGAACCATCAGAACTTAGACGGTAGCCCTCCAATACCTCCTCTTCGTCCAACCCCAGCCGGTCGCAGACCAACTCGAGCAGCTCGCCGAGGTTCCAGCCCTGGGCGGCGGACACGAGGACGCTGGGGTGGCCGTCCAAGGGCAGGGTGTCGCGGGGGACTGATCCGTTGGGTGAGGGGGCCAGCAGATCCATCTTGTTGACCACGAGCAGACGCGGGACGTCTCCCAGTGCCAACTCCCGGAGGGTGGCGTCGACCGCTTCGGCCTGCTCCGGTGCATGGGGTTGCGTTATGTCCACCACGTGGAGCAGCAGGTCGGAGGATTCCAGTTCTTCCAGGGTAGCGCGGAAGGCTGCCACCACGGTGGGGGAGAGCTTCTGGATGAATCCCACGGTATCGGTGAGAAGGAACCGTCTTTCTGTCGAAAGGGTAATCAGGCGGGTGACCGGGTCCAGGGTGGAGAAGAGCTGGTCCCGGGCGGGGACCCCGGCGTCGCTGAGGGCGTTGAACAGGGTGCTCTTACCAGCGTTGGTGTAGCCCACCAGCGAGGCCACCGGAATGCCAGCGCGATGACGGCGGGAGCGATACTGCTGGCGTCGCTTGCGGACCTGGTCCAACTGCTGTTGCAGCTTCTGGATGCGGCGTTGAATCAGGCGGCGGTCTGTTTCCAACTGGGTCTCGCCGGGGCCGCGGGTGCCGATACCGCCGCCGAGACGCTCCAGGTGGGACCACTGGCCCACGAGACGGGGCAGGAGATACTGGTGCTGGGCCAGTTCCACCTGTAGCTGGCCCTCGCGGGTATGGGCATGGCGTCCGAATACATCGAGGATGAGGGCAGTGCGGTCGATGACCTTCACCTTGAGGGCGTCTTCCAAGGCCCTCTGCTGGGTGGGGTTGAGTTCGTCGTCGCAGATGACGGTGCCAGCGTGGGACTGGTACACCAATTCCCGTAGCTCGGTCAGCTTGCCCGATCCGAGGTAGTGTCTTTCGGGTCGGGCCAGCCTTTGGCCGACCTGGGCCACCACGTCGGCTCCTGCGGTGCGGGCGAGCATGGCGAGTTCTTCCAGCGACTCCTCGAGCTTCCATGGCTGGGAGGAGCCCTTGATGCTCACGCAGACCAGAACGGCCCGCTCGGCGTCCGGTCCGGTGGTGAAGGAGATGCCCGGAATCGGCCCCGTCCTCCGCTAGCTCGAGGGACTGGAAGGTGAGGGTATCTCCCATGAGGCCAGACGCTGCAGGCCCGTATCCACCCGTTCGTCGGGAGTGGTCAGCGACAGGCGGATATAACCTTCGCCGTTCTCGCCGTAGCTGGAGCCTGGGGTCACCACGATGCTGTTGTCTTCGAGGAGGCGGGCGGCGAATTCGGCGGAGGTGAATCCGGGAGGTACTTTCGCCCACACGTAGAGGCTGGCCTTGGGCAGTTCTACCTCGAGCCCGATGTCCCTGAGCACGCCAACTACCCTGTCGCGACGGTCCTTGTAGATGGCGTTGTTATGTTCAATGCAGTCCTGGGGACCCAGCAATGCTTCCATAGCCATCTCCTGGATGGCTTGAGGGATGCCCGAATCGAGATTCTCCTTGATCTTGAGGAGGCCACGTACCAGGTCGGCGTTGCCGACGGCCATCCCGACGCGCCAGCCGGTCATGTTGTAGCTCTTGGAAAGGGAGTGGAACTCCAAGCCGACATCGCGGGCACCCTCGGACTGCATGAAGCTGCTGCACCGGTAACCGTCGAAGGTGACTTCGCTATAGGCCGCATCGTGGAGAACGATGATGTCGTGCTCCTTGGCGTATCGGACCACTTGGTCGAAGTAGTCCGGCTCCGCCACGGCGGCGGTGGGGTTGTTGGGGTAGTTCAGCCACAT
>JAAXIE010000321.1 GCA_012270525.1 Dehalococcoidia bacterium
CGGTGGCCGTGGTGGTGGCCG
The DNA here is from genome assembly GCA_012270525.1 of Dehalococcoidia bacterium. The sequence continues at coordinate 22 of JAAXIE010000321.1, forward strand.
AGAGCCGGCACCTAGCCGAGGACGCAGTGGACCATGTGAGGGTGACCTATGACCGGTTGCCTGCCGTGGCCAACGTTCATGCCTCGTTGCAGGGGGATGTACTGCTGTACGAGGAGCAGGGCACCAACGTGGCCTACGAGTTCTCCGGCGAACTCGGCGATACCGATGCAGCCTTTGCTTCCGCGGACTACGTGCGTGAAGAGGAGTTCTACTGCCACCGTCATACCGGAAATCCGCTGGAGACCCGCGGTCTGGTGGCTTCCTACGACCCGGGCAGGCAGGACATCACCGTCTGGGGCGAGACGAAGGTGCCTCATTTCAACCGGGGCGTATTGGCCGAGCTGTTGCAGATACCGGAACACCGAATCCACTTCATCGAGCCCGACGTGGGTGGTGGCTTCGGCATACGGGGGGAGTTCTACCCCGAGAATTTCATCATACCTTTCGCATCCATGAAGGTGGGGCGGCCCGTCAAGTGGATTGAGGACCGGCGCGAACACCTGACCTCGGCCAACCAGTCGCGGGAGAGCCTGTGTCGCTTGGAAATCGCTGCCACCAGGGACGGGATGCTGCTGGGCATGCGGGCGCGGATCTACGGGGCCCTTGGCGGGTACGTGCGTACCCACGGGGCCAGCGTTCCCATTGGCACGGCAGCCATTCTCACGGGCCCATATCGGATTCCCAGCTACCGGTGGGAAGTGAAATGTCTCCTGACCAACAAGGTGGGAATGGGCACCTTCAGTGCGCCCGGACGTTACGAGTCGTGCTTCTTCCGTGAACGGATGCTGGACATCGTGGCGGGCGACCTGGGGATTGACCCTGCCGAACTTCGCATGAAGAACCTCATTCCGCCGACAGACATGCCCTACGAGGTTGGAGTCACCCGCCCCGGCTCGACGCCCATGGTCTACGATAGTGGCGACTATCCGGCCGTCCTGAGCCGCGCCTTGGAGAAGGCCGACTATCCTGCCCTGAGAGAACTGCGGGGCCGTGGTGAGGACGGACGCCTCCACGGGATCGGGATGGCCTGCTTCGTGAAGAGCACCGGCGGGGGTATGCCCTACGAGGGAGCGCGGGTGGTGGTCACGGGACCCAAGGAGGTGGCGGTGTACCTGGGTATCGCGACGTTGGGGCAGGGCCACGAGACCATCATGGCCCAGATATGCGCCGATGGCCTTGGCGTTCCGCTGGAGTATGTAAGCGTGTACCACGGGACCACCGACTACATGTCGTATGGCGGGGGCACTCATGCCAGCCGTTGCACGGTCATGGCGGGGAACGCAACCTATCTTGCTGCCCAGAGGCTGCGGGAGCGGATACTGAACATTGCCGGGGCATATCTGGACCTTCCACCGGACCAGTTGACTTTCAGCGATGGTGTCGTGCGACGGAGAGAGTCATCCGGGGGAGAGCCGTTGCTGGACTTGGGGCAGGCACTGCAACTGTCGGGGCCGGTCAGTCCTCATAACCAGGGAGCTATCGGTCTCGACGACACCTACTATTTCCGCGCTACGGAGGAGTGCTATCCCTTTGGTACACATGTGGCCCATGTTGCGGTCGACCCGGAGAGCGGGGCCCTGGAGGTGCTCAAGTACCTGGTGGTGGAGGACGTGGGAACGGTCATCAACCCGCGCCTGCTCCAGGGCCAGGTGGTGGGGGCGGCGTCCCAAGGCATCGGGGCTACGATCCTGGAAGAGTTGGCCTACGACGGGGAAGGGCAGCCCTTGGCCACCACGTTCATGGACTACCTGCTGCCCACCAGCACTGATGTGCCCGCCGTTGACAGCGAGGTGATGGATCTCGCCCCGTCGCCATTGAACCCTTTGGGGGTGAAGGGAGCGGGGGAAATCGGGATCGTGGCCACCGGGGCCTGCCTTTCCAACGCCGTCTCCAATGCTCTCTCGGCGTTCGGTGTACAGGTGCGGGACATGCCGTTGAGTCCTGACCGTATACGCTCTCTCATCAGAGAAGCCGGTCCACGCTGACATTCGCACCTTGCCATGGAGGTGACCGATGGCATCTAAGGACATACGCTGCGCTTTCGGGATCGACCTGGACGCAGTGGCGGGCTGGCTTGGTTCCTACGGAGGAGAGGACTCGCCCGACGACATCTCACGGGGGCTTTTCGCGGGGGAGGTGGGGACGCCACGACTGCTGAAGCTGTTCCGCAAGTTTGGTCTCACCACCACATGGTTCATTCCGGGCCACTCCATCGAGACGTTCCGCGGCGAAGTGCAGGAGATCGTGGATGACGGTCATGAGATCGGTTTGCATGGCTATTCTCACGAGAACCCGATCGCCATGAGCCGCGACCAGGAGGAGGCGGTGCTGATGCGCTGCATCGACCTGATCACCGAGGTCGCTGGCAAGCGTCCGACCGGCTATGTGGCCCCGTGGTGGGAGTTCAGCCCGGTCACTGCGGAGTTGCTGCTATCGAAGGGCGTCAAGTACGACCACAGCCTGATGCACAAGGACTTCGAGTGCTACTACGTCCGTGTGGGGGACCGGTGGACCAAGATCGATTTCGCCCAACCCGCCGATGCATGGATGCGGGCCTTGGAAAGAGGCGAGGAAACAGGGCTGGTGGAGATACCGGCGAACTGGTACCTGGACGACCTGCCTCCGATGATGTTCATCAAGAAATCGCCCAACAGCCATGGGTTCGTGAACCCGAGGGACATAGAGCAGATCTGGCGGGACCAGTTCGACTACGTGTATCGCGAGTACGACGATGCCGTGTTTCCCATCACGATACATCCCGACGTGAGCGGACGTCCTCAAGTGCTCCTGATGCTGGAGCGGATCATCGCCTACATTGCGTCGCATCCCGGCGTGCGCTTCTGCACCTTCGACCAGATTGCCGACGATTTCCTGGAGCGCAACCCCAGGGTCAGGGGTCAGTAGGCCCGGTCCGGCTAGCTGCGTCTGCTTATCGCATCGGGAAGGGCGGACACGTCCGGCAGACGCTCCAGGTGCAGCACCATCTCGACGACCTGCTCCACGACTTGGGGAGGGATGGGCAGCCGGGAGTGGGAAGCGCAGTCGCGGAACTTTGTCGCCAGTTGCTCATCGCTGAGGGGGTTGTCCGGTTGGCCCAAGGGCACGTCCACGCGCTGCACAAGATGGGAACCGTCGGACAGGAACACTTCCATGATGCCGTTGCGCTGCTCCAGTGACGCGTCGTAGGAGTGCTCCATAAGTTGGGCCAAGCGCAACACGTCGGGTTGAGCCATGCCTTCCGGGGTGAAGTCGGCCAGCGTCACCTCGCCGTTGATCAGTGCCTTGGCCGTGCCGAACACGATGCTGTTGGCGGCTGAGGCCGCGCTGGTTGGCTCGCGGCGCTCTTCCACGGGCTCAAACCAGTTCCTGGTCTGGGGGTGTCCTGTGAGGCGTATGCGCTGCACGTTAGCGGGGTCGATCCGGTGCTGTTGGCGGAGGGCCAGGGCGGCCTCGATGAAGGGGTGCGCCATACCGCTGGTGGGCCATGGCTTGAAGGCGGTGTCCAGGATGTGGAACCGTTCGCCCAAGCCGTCGGTCAGTGCTTCCGGGGCGTAGACACCCTGGTAGAACATGCCGAAGAGGCCCGCCTGCCCCTCGATGGCGGCGCACTGGCCTTCCAGACCTTCCTTGGCCAGCAGGGCGCTCAGGACGCCCCCGTGGTTGGGGAAGGCAGCATAGATCCCCTTGGCGGGCGGATCGCCGTGGAGCACGACCTGACGGGTACCTGATACCTGCATCAGCATCAGGCCCAAGGCACTGTCCATCTGGTCAGCCGTAAGACGCAGCACCCGGCCTGCGCTGAGGGTGGCTCCCAGGTAGCTGAGGACCTGCCCTTCGAGGAAGTTCTGGCGGGTGTCCACGCCTGCTTGGATTAGGGCGGCGACGGCCCGCATTTCCACTTCGACGCCTGCCACCAGGGAGGTGATGAACTCTCTGCCGTTGACTCCATCGACACGCTCAGCTACGGCGAGAGGAGCCGTGAGGCCAAAGGCTCCCGGATGACCTCCCCTGGCTCCGATGGCATCGTAGTTCAGGGCGTGGACCGTTGCGCCGTTGGCCAGGGCCGCCATCATCGCCGAGGTACGCTCGAGGGTACCCAACACGGTGCTTTCGGGGAGGCCCCCCGATGCCCGGACCACCGCCAGGGTCTCGCGACATCCATCGCCCATGGTCGTGCCAGCGAGGGCGGCCCCCAGGGAGTCGAGCACCAGCCTCCTGGCGGTGGTGACGACTTGGGGTGGCAGGTCGTCGTACTGCAGGTTGGCTGCGTAGTCGCAGAGGAGGCTGGTGAGCCCCTGTTCTTGCGCCAAGATGTCCTCCTGAGGATGAGGATAGCGGGTTAGTTGACTTTCCGAGCGGCTTGGTAGTCCATATTAATGGTTGAAAGCAGCACGTGGCAGCGGTAGGAGTCCCTTTTTTTCCGCAGGTCGTGACGCCTTAGGCGTGCGGGACAGGGTAGACCCTGCCGATTGTTGTCCTCTAGAATCGGGCCAAATGGCGAGGCGTACGGAAGGCGGAACCTGTGCGCTCTGCGAGCGGGAGGTGGCCCTCCTCACCAGTCACCATCTGGTGCCCAAGGCCCGTGGCGGCAAGCACGGCCCGCAGGTCCTTCTGTGCCCCACCTGCCATCGACAGCTTCATGCCCTGTTCAGCGAGGCAACTCTGGAGAAGGAACTCAGCACCATAGAGGCCCTAAGAAATCACCCTGAAGTGGCCAACTTCCTCTCATGGATGCGCCGGCAGAAGGGGCCAGCCAACTTCCGGGTGCGGCGGGCCAAAGGGCGGGCCTGAGGGGCTACTGAAGTTCTGTGGGGTCTCTGATGGGGGTGCCTCGCTCCCACATCTAGGGCTTGAAACGGCCCTAGCTGCGGGGTATCCTGCGGTAGCTTCGACGGACTCGTTCATGACGTCACAGGTTGGGAACGCAAGGCCAGCTAGAGCACTGCAGGAGGTGCCAGCATGGTAGACCTGAATGACCGGGTTACCCAGAACGGCAGTGGGGCCAACGGCAGTCACGCCAACGGACGCACCTTCTTCGGCGCGAAGATGACCCATGATGCCGAGGCGGCTTGGCGCGAGGCTGAAGGGGCTTCCCAGATCGGCCCCTTCGATTACGTCCCGCCGATGGGCTTCCGCGAGTACTGGTACCCCGCCCTGCTGAAGAAGGAGGTCGGATCGCGGAAGCCGGTATGCGTCAAGATGCTGGGCGAGGATGTCGTCTTCTTTCGTGGGAAGCAGGACAAGGTCTACGCCCTGTTCGACTGGTGCCCACACCGCAGTGCCCGCCTCTCCCAAGGAGAGTCGCTCTTCCCCGGAACCATCACCTGCGAGTACCACGGGTACACCTTCGACGGCTCCGGAGGTTGCGTCGCTGGCCTCATAGAGAGCGCCGACTCACCGATGATCGGCAAGCTGAAGGCCAAGTCCTACCCCACCGCCGAGCACGGGGGCATCATATACGTCTGGATGGGCGAGACCGAGCCGGTACCCTTGGAGCAAGACCTGCCCCCGGAGATACTGGACGAACGGGTCCATTTCTATCACCACTGCGCGGTGTGGGACGCCAACTGGACCGAGCCGGTAAACCAGGGGATGGACTATCACGAGGCCTACCTGCACCGGAAGATGTTCAACCACTTCGGTGGCTGGAAGGCCCCCCTCAAGTTCAAGTTCCATGGGATCATAAGCAAAGACTTGGGGTTCTTCCGGCCTCGCTTGGCCAACTATGGTGGCATCAAGATTGTGCACGAGGACGAGAAGCGGGTGTGCAGCAACCCCGTGGCCCCGGCCTACGGAGAGGTGTACCACAAGGGGGTTGACGACAAGTGGCCCCGGACCCGCTGGTACATGTTCCTCAAGCGCAGAAGACGTCCTGCCATGCCCATGGCCCAAGGCCAGAGCAGCCTGCTGGGAATCCCCAGCTATCTGCATGGGGTGGAGCTTCCTTCCTTCATACGTGTCGGTGGTGGCAGTTTCAAGCCCGCCATCAGCCTGCATCTTCGGTGGATGGTTCCCGTGACCTTCGACACGAGCAGAGTATGGAGCTACACCATCGGGCCGCGACCGGCGACGTGGCTGGGTCGACGGTTCAAGGACTTGTGGTACCACCTGTGGCGCAAACCCAACACCATCAAGCGCATCAACGAATGGGAAGATTTGGTCACGTTCCAGAAAGACCGGCTCCGGTACGATCTGCCTCAGAAGCTGAGTATTCTGGATACCAACGTCATTTTCTTCCGGCGGCATCTTGCCCGTCGCTCGCGGGACTTCGAGAGGCTGGGCGGTGCCTACGGCTCCAACCACCCGCCGACCCGCACCGGCGAGGAATGGCGGAAGGCCCAATCGACGGCGAATGGCACCGCCGCCAACGTTGAGGCGGTGGAAAGAGTCCGGGTGGAAGCTGACTAGCGGAGCTGGTTCATGGGTGTCCGCCCACCTTCGCCGGGGCGAGACGGCTTGACCAGAGTCTCCATTAGAAAGCATAAGCAGGAACCTGCAAGGAACTAGGGAGGAAGCCAATGGCAGACAATGGCAGGGTCATATCGGCTGATGGTCACCTGGAGGTGTTGCCTGAGCGGTGGACCCACAGAGTACCGGAGAAGTACCGCAACCGGGCACCCCGCACGGTGGAGTTGCCCAATGGCGGTCAAGCGCAGCTCATAGAGGGTCGCCCCTTGCAGGAAGCCTTCTTTCTCGACTTGCGAGCGGGACGGGCCGAAGGGCAGTGGCAGCCCACCGGACTGCGGGTCGAGGACTCGGCTGGTACCGGCCCGCCGGAGCAGCGTCTGCGGGAGCAGGATGCCGACGGGATGTCTGCCGAAATCCTGTACCCGGCCATGGTCTCCGGCCCCGGTCTGTGGCGCAATATACGCCATGACGAGGTCTACAAGTCGATGATCCGGGCCTACAACGACTGGCTGGGCGAGGAATACGCACCACTGAACCGCAACCGGCTGGTCACCATGGGCGTGCTGCCGTGGACGGGCGTGGACGATTGCATTGAGGAGATGGAACACTGCGCCAAGCTGGGGCTGAAGGGCGTGATGCTGGGTACCTTTCCCAGTGCCAAGGGCTATCCCACCCCGGAGGACGACAAGTTCTGGGCCGCTGCCCTGGATATGAACATGCCCCTCACCGCTCACGTCCAGTTCGACCGCTCCGGGCCCCGTGCGTCGGATCCAACCTTCGTATACCCGAACAACGACCCGGAGGTCCTGGGTTCTCTGAGACGTCATTTCCTCGACTGGATTATCTCCCAGGGCATGGGTCCCGCCCTGAGCATCACGCAGATGGTGATGTCCGGAGTGTTCGATCGCTTCCCGGACCTCAAGATGTACTTCGCCGAGACTCGTCTCGGATGGGTGCCCTTCTGGCTGGAACATGCCGACCTCTGGTACCGGCGTCACCTGCACTGGGCCGAGTCCCAGTTGGGCTTCAAGCCCTTGAAGGCCCTGCCCAGCGAGTACATCCGCGAGCATGTCTACTTCAGCATCCAGTACGAACGGGTGGCCCTGGAAAACCGGCATCATATCGGCGTGGACCACATCATGTTCGCCACTGACTTCCCTCACATTGAGTGCGAGTGGCCCAACAGCCAGGACTTCATCGCGGACCTGTACTACGACGTGCCCGAAGACGAGAAGCGGAAGATACTTTCGGACAACATGATCAAGTACTTCCATCTCGAGGACGCGTTCGAGGTCAACTAAGGCGCATCGCCCCGGTCCATACGGCCTGAGCGTAACGGAGCGAAGCTGAGGGACATACCAGGGGAGGGCAAGGGCCAGTTGGACCTGATTATTCGAAATGCCAGCCTGCTGGACCATCAGGGCAATTGGGACGTGGGTATCCAAGGCAGCCGCATCGCGGCCGTTGAGCGGCATATCGCCGAGCAGGGCGACGAGGAGTTCGACGCGGGCGGTCGCTTGGTGGCACCCACCTACGTCAACGGTCACACCCACCTGGACAAGTGCAATCTTGGGGACGTGATGCGTCCCAACGAGACGTATAGCTTCCAGGAGTGTCTCGCCATCACATGGGA
>JAAXIE010000047.1 GCA_012270525.1 Dehalococcoidia bacterium
TTCCAGAGGCCCAACCCCTTCCCCAAGTCCATCTTCGACAACGTGGCCTTCGGCCCACGGATCAACGGCTACTCCGGAAACCTCGCCGACCTCGTGGAATGGGCCCTCCAGCAGGCAGCCCTGTGGGACGAGGTCAAAGACCGCCTGAAGCACCCAGGCTTGGCCCTCTCCGGCGGTCAGCAGCAGAGGCTCTGTATCGCCCGTGCCTTGGCAGTGCAGCCCGAAGTCATCCTCATGGACGAGCCCTGCTCCGCACTCGACCCCATCGCCACCCTCGCCATCGAAGAGTTGATGCGCAACCTGTCCCAGGACTACACCATCGTCATCGTCACCCACAACATGCAGCAGGCCGCCCGCGTATCCGATCAGACCGCCTTCCTGCATATGAACGACCACAGGGCAGGCTACCTCGTCGAGCAGGGCGAGACCCGGCAACTGTTCACCAACCCCAGGGACGAGCGTACTGAAGCCTACATCACCGGCCGTTTCGGCTAGCCAAGGAGGCCCCACAATGACACAGAGGGCTGCCCCCCGCGCCGACTTGGACCGTCGCCTGGGAAACCTCGAACAGGAACTTGTAACCCTCGGTCGCATGGTCGAGAAAGCCATCTCTCGCTCCCTGCAGGCCTTGGCAGACCGCGACCTCGAAGCATCCAGGCAGGTCATCCTCGAAGACGACTATATCGACTCCAAGCGCTTCGAAATCGAGGACGACTGCATCGACATTATCGCCACCCACCAGCCGGTGGCGAGAGACCTGCGGTTGCTGGCGGCCATCCTCCACATCGATGGCGAGTTGGAGCGCATGGGCGACTACGCCGAGGGCATCGCCAAAATCAGCCTGATGATGGGCGACGAGCCACCCCTCAAACCCCTCATCGACATCCCCCGCATGGGCGAAAAGGCCTGCAGCATGGTGCGACGCAGCCTCGAAGCCCTGGTCAATCGCGACACCGTGGGTGCGATGCAGGTGGGCGCCGACGACGATGAAATCGACGCCCTCTACAATCAGGTCTACCACGAGTTGATCCTCTATATGCTACGTGACCCGCAGAACATCCAGAGGGCCACCTATTTGCTCTGGGTGGCCCACGATTTGGAGAGGGTGGCCGACAGGTCCACCAACATAGCCGAAAGGGTCGTATACCTCGTCACCGGCAAGATGCACGAAGTCAACGTCCACAAGCACTAGCAGGTAGCATGTACGCATTGGTTCTGTCCGGGGGCCGCGGCGAAAGGCTCCGGCCCCTCACCGATGGCCTCCCCAAGCCGATGGTGCCCGTGGCTGGCAAGCCCATCCTGCAACGGCAAGCCGAATGGCTGGTCGAAGCAGGAGTCACCGATATCGTCTTCCTTGCTGGCTACTGCTGGCAGGCCGTCCGCGACCACTTCCACGACGGTTCCTCCCACGGCTTCCGCGCCCACTACAGCATCGAAGACTCTCCCTTGGGCCGTGGCGGGGCAATTCGCCAGGGTATGGCCGGTGTCCCCGCTACCGCCGACCCCCTGATAGTGACCAACGGCGATATAGTCACCAGCCTTCCCCTCACCGACCTTCTGACCAGCTATCAGGAAGCCCTCGCCTCCAACCCTCGCCACATGGCAACCATCACCGTCGTACCCTTCCGCAGCCCCTACGGCATCGTCGATGTCAACGAGTCCAACGCCGTCACCGGCTTTCGGGAAAAAGTCGAATTGCCCTACTGGATTAATGCCGGAATATACGTCATGCGACGGGACATCGCGCCCCTCCTGCCCGCCTTGGGCGACCACGAAACGGAGACGTTCCCCGCACTGGCAGAGCAGGGAAACCTCTCGGCCCTCCCCTATCGCGGCTACTGGAGCAGCATCGACTCCTTCAAGGACCTTCGCGAAGCCGAGGAACACCTCGCTTCTCCCTGATGCACCCTGCACCTACCCGCGGAAGGCTGGCATCACCTCCCCGGCGAACATATCGATAGTCTCCGAGATGATACTCGCATCCCGGCTGTTCGTGGCCAGCAGAAGTTCCTGCACTCCCTCGTCGGCATAGACCCTCACCTGCTCCGAGACTTCGTCAGGGATGCCCGAGAGAGATGGGCGAGGACTCCTTGGTGCCGTTCGAGGGCCTCCCAGCGTTGGGAAGTCCAGGTCCAGGCGCACCGATATCCCGATCCGTTCAGGATCGCGCCCCATCTCCAGGGCCTGTTCCTCCAGATACCGTGTCCCCAACCGCAGGCCCTCCACTCCGATAGAAGTCGGATGCCACACATCCGCTTCCCTGGCCGCCCGTCGTATCGCCGGACGACTGTCCCCGCCCACATAGACCGGAGGGTGTGGCTTCTGCAAAGGCTTGGGCGAGAACACCATGCTCGAGAAATCGTAGTGCTGCCCGTGGAACTCCGGCACCTCCTCCGTCCACAGAGCCTTCATCGCTTGGATGGACTCATCGGTCACCAGCCCGCGCTCGCTGAACTCCGCACCCAGTCCCCGGAACTCCTCCTCTATCACGCCTGCACCCACGCCCACGTCCAGCCTGCCACCGCAGAACACATCCAGGGTGGCCAACTGCTTGGCCAGTGTCACCGGGTGATGGTAGGGCAGCACTAGCACCGATGTCCCTAACCTGATCGACCCGGTGATAGCGGCCAGGTAGGTCAGGGAAAGAAGCGAGTCGTAGTACGGGGCATTCCCCAAGCGCGCCCCAACATACGACACATTGAAGACATGCTCGCTGGTCCACAGGGAGTCATAACCAAGCTCTTCCGCCCTGATGCCCAGGTCGAACAGCACCTTGGGGTCCTCGATCCCCCAACTGTTCGGGAACGTCACGCCAAACTTCATCGCACCCCCGGAGAGCAGTCATTCATGAGGTCGCCTCTCCATCATTGACCCAGTCTCCGATAGTCCACCAAGTGGCCCTACTCCTGGTACCGAGGCGACCCCCGCCGGCGAGTCTAGCACAACCCCC
>JAAXIE010000268.1 GCA_012270525.1 Dehalococcoidia bacterium
AATGTCGATCACTCGCTGCACGTCGGATGGCGCGCTCTCGGGCTTGGCAGTGTTCAGGAATCCCGCCGCGTTGTGGAAGAAGGGCGGCGCCTCCACGTCAACCTCGCCGCCGATGGCTGCCGAACGCATCACCACCGATGAGGGACCGGGCCGGCCGCTGACGGCGTGCTTGATGGCCATCTGGGTGGCGAGCACTGCCTCCTTGGGACTGGCGGCCAGCGCGGTGTACTTGCTCATAGACTTGAATATGTTGGGCAGGTCTATGCTGCCGTATTCGCCTGCCCCCGACTGGTTTGCGGGCCGTTGGGCTGCCCCTCCGTCGGAGGTGTCGGTGAGCACCAGCATGGGGGTGCTGCTGAGGAAGGCTTCCATGATGCCGAAGGCGGCGTTGGAGCCCATGAAGAGGCCCTGGCCCATGATGGCGGCCGGTTTGCCGGTGGCGCGTCCGTAGGCGTCGGCCATGATGGCGGCCGCCTGCTCATGGCGGGCCAGGATGGTGCGCACCTTGTCCTCGTGGCCGAAGAGGCTGTCATATATCTGGCCGGTGCCTCCGCCGGGTATGCCAAACAGGTACTCGACACCGGCCTCTTCCAGTACTTGCACAATCATGTCATTGGCCTTGGGCATGGGGGTCTCCTCTCGTTTTAAGGGGACTGTCGAGGCCTCGCCTGGCCTTATGGTCGCTCAGGACTCCAGGGCCAGTTACGCGCCACGTTGCTGCGCCCTGGCGGCTGGGTTGGTGGAACCTTCGCCCATGTAGACGCCACGCTCCCAAGTGCGGTGGAGGGGGTCTTCAACGTGGATGCCCATGCGACCGATGCCCGCGATTTCTATCTCAGCGTGATCGCCTTCCTGCAGCGGGCCCAGACCCTCGTGGTTGGTACCGCACATGAGCACGTCGCCACTATTCATGGTCATTATGTTGGTGGCGAAGGCGATGAGTTCGGGTACCCAGTGCTCCATGTCGTCGGTGTTGTAGCGATGATATAGTTCGCCATTATTCCAGAAACTGACCTGCACGTCGTTGGGCTCGGGAATCTCATCGGCGGTGACGATACAGGGCCCGAGGGGGGCGAAGGTGTCGAAGGACTTGCCCATCCAGCTGCCATCGCGCCAAGTGCGACGTCCCTCGTAGCGGGCCGACACGTCGATGACGCAGGTGTAGCCGAAGATGGCGTCGCGGAAGTTTTCTGGGGTAATGTCCTTAGCGGGGCCCTTGATGACGACACCCAGTTCCGCCTCGTGGTGGAATACGTAGGCACCGGTGAAGTTGGGGAGACTCACGGTGTCGCCAGGTCCGATGACGGCGTCGGGCGACTTGAGGAACATGTTGAGGGGACGGGCCTCCCGCTGGTCGTGTTCCCAGTAGTTGCCGATGCAGGCGAGGATCTTGCTCGGACGGGGCAACGGGGGTCGCAGCTGGATGCTGCCCAGGGGGAGCACCGGGCCGCTGGCCGACAGGCGCTGCAACTCGGGGCGCAAGGAATCGAACTCGGTGATGATGCTGGACATGAGGACTTGGGGGGTCCAGTTGGGCAAGTGGCCCACGGCGGACTCGATGTTGACCACGCCGTCATCCCTGAGCACGCCGGGGATGTGCCTGCGGTCAGTGCTTCCGGGGGAGTCGTAAAAGACCAGTTTCATCGGGCCTCCAGTGCCTTTGAGGCTTGTGTCACTCAGACCTTGAGAATTGCTAGGAGTCTATGTTCCACCCAACGGGGTGTCAACGAAACACTCATGGGCCGGTAATGGGCCGGGGGCCGTAGCACGGAGCTTGGTCGTCACCGGTATAATGGGCAATGAGCATGGGCCTTGTACGGGGAAGGTCACAGGCAGGAGGTGCCTCATGGAACAGGAACGGGAAATCACGCCGGAGGTGGTGAGTCGCATCGCAGCCCTCCACGGCATTGACCTGGACCCGCAACGGTTGGAGGTCGTTGCCAAGGACCTGGATGTGAGCGTCCGCAAGTTGTCGGAGACCACGAAAGGGGCCCTCTTTGAGGTGGAGCCTGCCTTCATTGGACCCATGAAGCTGCCCTCCTCGAACGTTGCACGGAGGAGGAAGCAATGAGCGAAGATCTGGCGCAACTCACCATCACGGAAGCGGCCCACCTGGTAGAAAGGCGGGAGGTCTCACCCACCGACCTCGTCGAAGCAACCCTGGAACGCATTGACCGCTTGGAACCCAAGCTGAACGCCTTCATCACGCTGATGCCGGAGCAGGCCAAGCGGGACGCGCGGCGTCTCACCTCGGAGTTGGCGCGGGGGCGTCGACGCGGTCCGTTGCACGGGATACCGCTGTCGCTGAAGGATCTCTACTACACCAAGGGGGTCCCGACCACAGCTGGCTCGAAGGTGCTGGCGGACTTTGTTCCAGAGTACGATGCCACTACCACGGCACGGTTGAAGCGGGCCGGAGCCATCATCGTGGGAAAGAACAACCTGCACGAGTTCGCCCCAGGGTCGACCAACAACAATGCCCACTACGGTCCCTGCCACAACCCGTGGCTGCACGGGCGAATTCCGGGAGGCTCCAGTGGCGGTTCGGGGGCAGCGGTCGCGGCTGGCATGACGATGGGGACGATGGGCACCGACACGGCTGGGTCGATACGGATACCTTCGTGTATGTGCAACCTGGTGGGGATCAAGCCGACCTATGGGAGGGTGAGCCGTTATGGGGTGGTTCCGCTTTCATGGTCGCTTGATCATGCTGGGCCAATGACCCGCACCGTGGAAGACAACGCGATAATGCTGCAAGCACTGGCGGGTTACGACAGCAAGGACCCGTCGTCGTTGCGTGTGGGCGTGCCGGACTACATGGAGGACATCGACGGGGGGTTACGCGGGCTCAAGGTCGGGCTCCCGCGAGAGATATGGGACATGGAGTTTGACCCGGAGACCGCCGGACTGGTGCGCCGGGCAGTGGGGGTACTGGAAGAGTTAGGGGCTGAGGTGAGTGAGGTCTCGCTGCCATTAGCAGAAGCCAGTTCGTATGCCGCCAACCTGATAAGCCGCTCTGAGTCCACCGCGATTCACGAGGAGTGGCTGGTGGAACGTGGAGCCGAGTACGGCGACAACGTACGGGGTCGCTTGCAGATGGGGGCAGCCGTCACCGCGGTGGACTACATCAAGGCGCAACGGGTGAAGACGCTGGTACAACAGGAATTCGGCAGGGTGCTAGACGAGGTGGATGTGCTGGCGTCGCCCACCTGCCCCATACCAGCCCACGGGATCGACGAGGACCCTACGGTGCCGGCAGGCCGCCCCTTCGAGGGGCAGGGCATGATGACGCTCTACACTCGTCCCTTCGATGTCAGCGGGCAGCCTGCCATCACGGTTCCCTGCGGTTTCACGAGGGAGGGTCTGCCTGCGGGGCTGCAACTGGTGGGCCCGTGGCTGGGGGAGGGGCTACTGTTCAGGGCGGCCAACGCGTACCAGAAGGCGACCGAATGGCACCTGCGGAGACCCCCACTACAGTAGCCGATGCGGGACTGAGAACGCGACGATTTCCGTTGACATTGGGAGCCTGTGGCTGTAGGCTAGCTGGCGCATATTGGCGCCCTTCCGGGGGCGCGATGACCTGTCCGTAGGGTATCGCACCACCCGAAAACAGGCCCGTGGAGGTAGCGGAGTTGGACACCCGAGACTTCGTGGTCAGGTTCGCGGGAGACGGCGGGCAGGGCGTTGTCACCGCCTCGGACATGCTGGCAAGGGCGGCCGCCACCGTAGGCTATCACGTCCTCACGTTTGCCACTTTCCCTTCCCAGATACTGGGGGGGCCGACTTGGACGCAGACCCGCATCTCGCCCAATGAAATCAAGAGCGTCGGAGATGATCTGGACATCTTGGTGGCCCTGAACCTTGAGGCCTACCACACACATGC
>JAAXIE010000314.1 GCA_012270525.1 Dehalococcoidia bacterium
TTCCTGGCCCAAGCCGCAGCCAGTCCCTTGGTCCAGGAATGAGAAGAGGACGAACCAGAAGACGGCAAACCCTCCAGCAATGGCGAGTATGGCCAGGTAGGCCCCTTTACACGACATGAACTTCCCGAACAGGACGATCAGGGGGAAAGCAGCAAAGCTGAAGACAGGTATGAGCCAGGCCCATTCCATTGTGGACTACCCTGGCCTCACCACCGCATCAGGTCGACTTCGTCGACGTTGACCGTCGACTTCGACCGGAAGATGCGCAGGATGATGGCCAGTGCCAAGCCGACCTCGGCGGCGGCTACCGTTATCACGAAGATGGCGATTATCTGGCCGGAGAAGTCGTTGAAGGCAGCATCAATCAGGCCGTCGATGCCGTACCGGTATGCGGCGGCGGCTATGAGGTTGATGTTCACCGCGTTTAGCATCAACTCGATGGACATGAGAATGAGGACGGCACTGCGTCGCGCCAGCACTCCGTAGAGACCTATGCAGAAGAGGGCGGCCGCCAAGGCCTGAAAGGCATACAGGGGCACCATCAGTTGCGGTCTCCCTCGCGACCCAGCACGATGGCTCCCACCAATGCCACCAGCAGCACCAGGGAAGCGATCTCGAAGGGCAGGGCCCACTGGGTGAACAGGGGCTCGGCCAGGTGCTGGGTGAAGCCCATGTCTCCCGGATCAGGCTGCTTGGTTTCCACCGGGTTGACCAGAAAGGCGGCGAGTAATACTGCGAAGACTACTGCGCCTGCAACGAGGGCCAGGGGCCACTGCCGGTTGTCCGAAATCAGGGGGTAGTCCCGGCTGCGGGTGAGCATGATCGCGAACAACAGCACGATGGTCACGGCCCCGCCATAGATGAGCACCTGCACCAAGGCCAGGAACTCGGCAAACAGTATCAGGTAGACGCCAGCGGCCGCCGCCAGCGACACGAGGAGAAAAAGCGCAGCCCATACCACGTTGCGCGTCGCCACGACGCCAATGGCTCCGCCCAAAACGAAGAAGGCGGTGAGGGCGAAGAGGAACCAGGACATCCTAGGCGGGGGCCTCCGTGGAGGCCGTCTCTTCCGATTTCTCCTGACTTGCCTTGGCCCGCTGCGTGGGAGGTATCCAGGCAGTATCGGCTTGGTACTGCTTCCCCATATCCAGGAGTTGGTGCAGATCCATGCGGTCGCCGTTGCGCTCGTAGACGCTCAACTCGTGCTCGTGGCTCATGACGATGGCATCGAAATTGCACACGTTGACGCAGATGCCGCACAGGATGCACCGGTTGAGGTTTATTTCGAAGGTGTCCACGATCTTGCGGCGATGACTCTTGCCCTCCTGCTGAAGGGGGTTGTCCTTCATCTCCGCGCTCATGCACTGGGTGGGACAGTTGCGAATGCACACCATGCAGGCAGTGCAGAACGGCTCGCCCACGTTGTCGTCCCAGGTGAGGGCGGGGAAACCCATGTAGCGGGGCTTCACCGGCGTGGGAGTGGTGGGGTACTGCCGGGTGACGGGTTCGCGCAACCCGTTGAAGGTCGATACCAGGGTGATGAACATTCCCTTAACGCTGGCCAGCATGGGCCGTCCTCCTGCCGGTTGGGCCGTACAAACGCCTCATCCGCTGCGCAGGGAGGGTGAGGCCGCGGTACACCGCGTATCCTACCACACCCAGGGAGACGAGAGACATGATGGTCAGGCTCCACCACGGCCAGTCGTAGAACATGTAGACGCCGGTGATGGCAACGTTGACGAAGGAGATGGGGATGATGACCTTCCAACCGAAAGCCATCAACTGGTCGATGCGCAACCGGGGGAAGGTGCCCCGCACCCAGAATATCACCAGGATGACGAAATATGTCTTCGCCAGGAACCAGATGATGGCCAGCAGGTTGCCCAGCCATTCGGGGGAGGTCGGGTTGTAGGGCCCGTACCAGCCCCCGAGGAAGAGCAGCACGGTCAGAGCGGCGATGACGAAGGTGTTCATGTACTCAGCGAGGAAGAAGACGGACCAGTGGGCCCCGCTGTACTCCACGAAGGGTCCGCCGACGATTTCGGACTCGGCGAAGTAGATGTCGAAGGGGGTGCGGCCGACCTCGGCCAAGCCTGCGATCAGGAAGATCAGCATGCCCAAGGGCAGCAGGGCCACGTAGGGAATGTTCACCACATCGCCTTCAGGGCTGTTTCCCGCTCCCTGGACACCGGGAAACTGGAAGTTCACGATTTCAATCAGGTTCATGGACTGGGCCAGCATCGCCACGGAGATCACCACCATGATGATGGGTATCTCGTAGCTGATGAGTTGGGCTGCGGAGCGCAGCCCTCCCAAGGCCCCGTACTTGTTGGCCGATCCCCATCCCGCCATTACCAGCCCGACGATGGTTATCACCGAGAAGGCGATGATGAAGAAGAGGCCCAGATCGAGGTTGCGCACCACCAAGTCCCGCGAGGCGGGTATGGTGACCCACAGCATGAAGGAGGGAACGATGACCAGCAGCGGGGCGGCCCAGAATATCACCCGCTCCGATTCGGCCGGAACGATGTCCTCTTTAAGCACCAGCTTGAGGCCGTCGGCGACGGGCTGCAGCAGGCCCATGGGCCCGGTGCGCGTGGGTCCCAAGCGCCGCTGGAGCCGGCCCAGAAACTTGCGCTCGACCCAGACCAGCGACAGGACCACCACCGACAGGGCGGCGAACAGCACCAGCAGTCCGCCTACGATGATGAGCAGGTCCAGTGCGCTGTTGTCCGACATCTAGCGGTCCACCTCTCCCATCACGATGTCGAGGGAACCCAGGACCATCACCGAGTCAGCAACCCAGACGCCCTGCAGCATGTGCTTGAGGGCCGACAGGTTGCAGAAGGAAGGCGGGCGCACCTTGACCCGGTAGGGCTTGTCGGTGCCGTCGCTTACGAGGTACACGCCGATCTCGCCACGGGGGTTCTCCTGCCGGATGTACACGTCGCCCTTGGGGGGTCGCAGCAGGCGGCGCCCCAAGGCGTTCACTGGCCCCTCAGGCATCTGGGCCAAGGCCTGCTCGATGATTTCCAGCGACTGGTACATCTCCTGGACGCGCACGAAATAGCGCTCCCAGGTGTCGCCTTTGAAGCCCACGGGTATTTCGAACTGGAAACGGTCGTATACCGAGTAGGGTTCGGCCTTGCGCACGTCGTAGGCCACACCGCAAGCCCGCAGGCAGGGACCGGTGAGGCCGAAATCGACGGCATCCTCGGCGGTCATGGGAGAGATGCCCTGGGTGCGTGCCAGGTAGACCTCGTTGTAGGTGAGCAACCGGTCGCATTCCTCGATATCTTCGCTGATCAGGGGGAGAAGTTCGTCAATTATCTGGCGGAAGTTGTCCGGGAGGTCTTCCTTTACCCCGCCCACGTGAATGTAGTTGTGCATCATGCGGGCACCGCTGATGGACTCGAAGGCCCCCTGGATGCGCTCCCTGCCCCGAAACGCAATCATGACGGGCGTCATCGCTCCCGCGTCGAGTCCCATGGTTCCCACGAACAGCAGGTGACTGGCGATGCGGTTCAACTCGCAGAGAATCACGCGGATGTACTCGGCACGCTCCGGTATCTCCAAGCCCATCAACTTTTCCACCGCGGAGCAGAAAGCCATCTCGTTATTGAAGTTGGCCAGATAGTCCATCCGGTCGAACAGGGTGACGATCTGGGCGTACTGCTCCCCCTCGCAGAGCTTCTCCGAGCCACGGTGCAGGTACCCGATATGGGGTTCGAGGTCCACGATCTTCTCGCCGTCGACCCAGAGAACCATGCGGAAGACGCCATGGGTGGAGGGGTGCTGGGGCCCCATGTTGATCATCAACTCTACCGGCTGGGTCTCCACTTGCTCCCTCTACTCCTCAAGTCAGAGTGTGGCCTGGTATGGGCTATTCCACGAAATGGAGTTCCAACTCCGTGTCGTCGCCCACTCCGCGGATGCCCACTTCCGCGAGGGACTCGGCCAGGTCTTCCGCTTCCTCGTGAGCCTCGATCCATGAGCGGAACCGGTTGATGAGGTTGTCCTGGGCTGCCTGCAGGCTGTCTCCCGTTACCTCCAGCGACAACCGTTCCACGCTGGCGACATAACCATCGTCGTGATACACCACTCTTGCTTCCAGGATGCATCCTTCCATGGGAGTCAGAACTCCTGGTAGTCGTGGAAAGGATAGTCCTTGCGTGCCGGGAAGCCCTCGAAGCCCTCGTAGAGTAGTAGCGGCTCCAACTGGGGATGCCCGTCGAACACTATACCGTACAGGTCGTGGGCCTCTCGCTCGTGCCAGTCGGCCGCCCGCCAGATACCGGACACCGACGGCACATGAGGGTCGTCGGGGGGAAGATCCGTCTTGATCAGCACCTTCTGTTCGAGATCCAGCGACAGGAGGACGTACACTACCTGCAGGTATTCCTTGTAGTCCACCCCACCCAGGCACAGCAGCATCTTGAAATCAAGGCGGGGGTCATCCTTGAGCAGCCTGCATACGTCCGGGACGTGTTGCGGTTGCACCGCGATGGCTGGGATGTCGATTACCGCGTCGTGGGTCACGTCGTAGGGGGCGAGGGCCTCGCCCAGCAACTCCTGGAGGGCCTGCGCTCTGGGATCCAGCTTGGCCTCGGCTTCAGGGGAGTGGGCCTCCGGCCTAGGCCTTTGCTCGGCCACTCTTGGAGTCCCGCATGATTTTTTCCTGCAGCTTGAGGATGCCCTGCATCAGGGCCTCCGGGCGCGGAGGGCAACCGGGCACATAGACGTCCACGGGGACGAGGTGGTCCACACCCATCACCACCGAATACGAGCGGTAGTAGGGCCCGCCGTTGGTGGCGCAACTCCCCATGGCGATGACCCACTTGGGTTCGGGCATCTGCTCGTACAGCAGCTTGATGGGCTCGCCCATCTTCTTGACCACCGTCCCCGCCACAATCATCACGTCGGCTTGGCGGGGCGATGGCCAGGTGACCACCCCGAAGCGGTCGAAATCGTGGTGCGCCATGTAGGTCGACATCATCTCGATGGCGCAGCAGGCCAACCCGAAGGTGAGCGTCCACAGGGAGGACTTGCGGGCCATGGCGAAGAGCTCTTCTGCCCTGGCCGTGACCACGCCGGGCATGGCCCGGTTGAAGTTGCTGGGGCCGGGCGTATTGCCCGAAAGCTGGCTTATCTCGACCATTCCAGGGCTCCCTTTTTCCAGGCATAGGCCACCGCGAACAGGAGCACGCCAAGGAACAGGGCCATTGCGTAGAAGGCCACGGCGTTCCCCAGAAAGATCACAGCCCAAGGGAAGAGGAACACGGCTTCCACGTCGAAGATCAGGAAGAGTATGGCGAATATGTAGTAGCGGATGTTGATATGCGACCAGCTATAAGGGGCGGGCTCGATGCCGCACTCGTAGGGGGTTAGCTTGCGTGCCGAGGCGCGCCGGGACGAGAGGAACATGCCTGCCCCGAACATGAGCACGATGGCCAGTATGCCCACCCCGCCTGCCAGCAGCACCGTGGACCAGATGTTGGCGAAGGAGAACTCTTCCACCAGCTACGAAACTCCTCTGATCATCTCGCCCCGAGAGGACGCCAAATATACCATTCAGCTACGAAAGGTGTCAATTTGGTCCATCGTTGTCCGGGTATGGGCCGCGTGGCCGTCACCCACTTACGGGCCCTGCGCCCAGGCCTGGCTCGGTCATCTTGTCGGGGCGCATCAGTTCCTCCAGTTCCTCCTCCGAGAGGTCGGTCTCACGGCGGGCCACCTCGCGGATGGTCAGGCCACTGGAGGCGGCTTCATTGGCGATTTGGGCCGCTCTGTCGTACCCGATTGCGGGGGAAAGGGCGGTACCCAGCATGAGGCCCCGCTCAACCATCCCCGGTCCCACGTCGGTGGCTTCCAGCCCGCTGACGCACTGGTCGGCGAAATTCTGCGCCGTGGTGGCCAGTAGCGAGATGGACTGCAGCAGGTTATGCCCGGCGACGGGCATCATGGTGTTCAACTCGAAATAGCCCCCATGGGAAGCCATGGCCACCGATAGGTCGTTGCCCAGTACCTGGGCGGTGACCTGCACCAGCGACTCGGCGATCACCGGGTTCACCTTGCCAGGCATTATGGAACTGCCGGGCTGCACTTCCGGCAGGGCCAGTTCGCCCAGCCCGGCACGGGGCCCCGATCCGAGGAACCGTATGTCGTTGGCGATCTTGTGCAGGCTGATTGCCACGCTGCGAAGGATTCCGCTGGCGGCGCTCACCCCGTCGAGGGAGCTCTGGGCTTGGAAATGATTGGTCGTCTCCCAGACTTTGACGCCCGTCATTTCCGACAGGCTGGCGCAGACCCGCCCGGAGAACTCTGGATGGGCGTTGATGCCCGTTCCAACCGCCGTGCCTCCAAGGGCAACTTCGCCCAGTTCTCCTTGGGCGAACTGCAGACGGCGCAGGCTGCGCTCCACCTGGCCTTCGTACCCGCGGAACACCTGCCCCAATCGTATGGGGGTGGCATCCTGCAGGTGGGTGCGAGCCGTCTTGATCACGGGCCAGAATTGCTGCGATTTCTGCTCCAGGGCGGACTGCAGGGCCTGCAGGGAAGGGATGAGGCCGCCCTGTATCTCCATGAGGGCGGAGAGGTGGATGCATGTGGGTATGACGTCGTTGGACGACTGGCCCATGTTCACGTGGTCGTTGGGATGCACTCGCTTCCCCGGCTGCCCCAGGATCTGCGTGGCCCGGTTGCCGATGACCTCGTTGGCGTTTGTGTTGGTCGAGGTGCCGGATCCCGTCTGGAAGATGTCCACCACGAAATGGCTGTCCAGCAGGCCGTCGGCCACTTCCTGGGCGGCTTCTATGATGGCCTGGGCTATATCGGGCTCCAGCAGTTCCAGTTCCATGTTGGCCCGGGCGGCTGCCAGCTTGATGAGGCCGAGGGCGCGGATGAACGTGCGGGAGAACCGCAGGTCGCTGATGGGGAAATTCAGCACGGCCCGCATGGTGGAGGCCCCGTAAAGTGCGTCGGCGGGCACCTCCATCGTCCCCATGGAGTCGCGTTCCGTCCGTGTATTCTTCTCGGCAGTCAACCTGGAGCCTCCCTTGCGAACAAGCTCTTCGCCAGCCTTCTGTGGCCGCCAGGACCAGATTGTATAGCTTGAGCGATGGTTTGAGTACCTGAGAGGTCTGTTGGCGAATGGTGGCCGTGGCATCCATTAGCCCCATGCGGCGCATCGCGGGAATCTGTCAACCAAGGCCCCAAAGCTGGGGAATGCGATCGCCGCGACGCAACCCAGGTACGAAGAAATGAGCTCTGGATATGCCCGGTGCCGCATCGCGGGCACGAATCGATGCCCCTAGCTCTTCACGCCCACCAGTTCGCCACGGACTATCAGGCGGTGGTCGTAGACGTTCCGGGGCACCGGAGTGACCATCAGCAGTTGAGGGCTGCTCTCGTAGTTGAGGGACAGCTGCGCTTGGGGGACCACCCTTGAATCGATGATGCGATACAGGTAGGACTCGGTCCCGTTTTCCATCACGGCGAACACCTCGTCGCCGCGGCGCAACATGGCCGGTATCTCGGGAAGCTGGGCGAACACGTTCCCCTCGTCGCGTATGGGGCTCTCCAGGTGTCCGAACAGCCAGGTGCTGCCCGTTTCGCCTGGGTTGGCGCTTTCCGGTATGTGACCCACCACGTTGTTGGGAGTCTCGTATTGCCGGTAGTTCCCGAGGTCGAGGATCCTGAGTTGCATGACGTCGGAGTCCACGTCGATGCTGGGAATGATGAGGCGCGTGGGGGCAGGCAACTGGCCAAGGGCGGAGACCCCTTGGGGGACAGACCACTCGCAATCGGGGTCACCCGGCGTGCAGATGTCCCCAGCCGTAGGCACGAAGGCTGCCAGTTCGGCCCAGTGACTCGCCTTGAGGGCGTTCCCTGGGAAGAGGATGGCCTCGCGGGCCAAGTCGGAAGACAACTCGCTAACGGCGACGGGCGGAGCCGGAGCCGGTTCCACCGGAGCAAGTGCCGGGGTGGGGGCTGGAGTGGGAGTGACCTGGGGCGTCGGTGCCTCAATGGCCGGCGTCGGCACCGGCGTGGCAACGACATCAGGTGCCACGTCGTCAGTGGACCCGCTGAACACAAAGAGAACGAGGCTTGCCACAACGGCCCCGATAACTCCCATTATCACAAGCGCACCTATGGAATAGAGCAAAGGGTTCTGGCCAATGGAGCGCGACAGGCGTTGCAAAAAGCCACGGCGGTTGATCAGGAGATAGTCGTAACCTGCTTCCATGCTACCCCAACACTAAACGTAATGACTCCGGGTATTCCGGCCCGACGCGAGGGGCAGGCTTGGCCTGCCCATGTGCCGAACCCAGTCCGCCAACCGCTGCACAGTTCCCGCCGCGGTTAGCTCTTTATTCCTTCAAGGACACCCCGCACCACCAAGCGGTGGTCGTAGATGAAACGGGGAACACAGGTGACCATCAGCAGTTGAGGCGTGCCGTCGTCGGTCAGCCTCAGTTGCTCCTGCGGTACGACCCTGGACTCAACGATGCGATAGAGGTAGGACTCGGAACCGTTCTCCACCACGGCATACAGGTCTTCGTTACCCCGCCGGATGAGACCCGGGATTTCGGGCAACTGGGCGAACACGTTGCCCTCGTCGCG